>NZ_JBFTZN010000355.1:0-9035 GCF_056406775.1 Allobosea sp. P1_A7 | reverse complement strand
GGCCGGCGACGCCGACCGCGACCGCGGCCCGCGACAGCACGGGCACGAATTCGCGCTGACCGCCTGTGGAGGCGCCCTTGCCGCCCGGCTGCTGGACGGAATGCGTTGCGTCGAAGATCACCGGTGCCCCGATGCCGTCGGCCATGATCGGCAGCGACCGCATGTCGGTGACAAGCGTGTTGTAGCCGAAGGACGCTCCGCGCTCGGTGACCATGACATTCGGATTGCCACTCTCGGTGATCTTGGCCGYGACGTTGACCATGTCCCAGGGGGCCAGGAACTGGCCCTTCTTGACGTTGACGACGCGCCCGGTCTGTGCGGCTGCAACCAGCAGATCGGTCTGACGGCACAGGAAGGCAGGAATCTGCAGGACGTCGACGACCTCGGCCACGGCGGCGCATTGCCCGGCCTCGTGCACATCGGTCAGGACCGGCAGGCCGGTGCGTTCGCGGATCTCGGCGAAGACGGGCAGGGCGGCCTCGAGGCCCATGCCGCGCTGCCCCTTGACGCTGGTCCGGTTCGCCTTGTCGAAGGAGGTCTTGAAGACCAGTCCGATCTCAAGTCTTGCCGCTATCTCCTTGAGCGCAAGCGCGATTTCTAGCGCGTGCTCGCGGCTTTCCATCTGACAGGGGCCGGCGATCAGGGCAAGCGGCAGGGCGTTGCCGAAGCGGACCGGCCTCGCGAGGTCGGCGCCGATCGTGACGATGGCGTTGGCGGACATGGCGGCTCCAATGCGGTTGCTGGTGGCGGGCTTAGGTCGCTCGTCCGGCTGAGGTCAAGCCGGGGCCGCAGCTCAGGTCACCTCGAACCAGGTCCAGAGACCGAGATCGAAGCGCTCCAGCACGGTCGACGAAATCAGCCAGCGGCCAGGATTGTCGGCGATGAAGGCGATGTGCAGCCGCCGCCCTTCGGGGATCTGGACGGTATCGAGGAAATAGGGCTCCCAGCCGTCGTCGAGCGGATGCAGCAGGCGAAAACTATGGCCGTGGACATGGAACGGCTGCAGGAAAGCAGTGCGATTATCGATCGCGATCACCACCGGCGCGCCGCGCCTGACGCTGAAGAGGGGCTTGGCATCAGGCGTGCCGACTGCACCGTTAATCGCCCAGGGCCGGGCGAGATCGAGGCCGGAGAGGTCCAGTTTGCTGTCGGCGGTGACCTTGGCTCCGCCGGTCACGACGACTTCGCTACGCTTGGCGTCCTGCAGTCGCACGGCGAGCGGCAAGGCCGGATTCGGCTTGAGCGCAGCGACCTCGCCTGCCGCCGCCTGCCTTGCTCCCTCCGCGACGAAGCGCAGCAGAGGAACGCCCGAGCCGGTCAGCGCCGTGACCATTGCTGTGGCCCCCGCTTCGTCCGGCATGTCGAAGACGAGATCGTAGCGCGTGCCGGGGGCGAAGGGCAGCTGAGCGCGCACGGGTTCGAAATTATCGGTCGGCTGGCTGTCGACGGCCATGACGAAGGGCTTGATGCCGTCGAAACGCAGCCGCGTGATCCGGGCATTGCAGGCATTGGCGAGGCGCAACCGAACGCGTGCCCCCGGGAGCACCGCGATGCGCTGCGGCGGCGCCTTGCCATTGACGGTGATCCAGTTACCGAGCCGGCCGGCGGCGGCTCCTTCGGGCCCCTTCGCGTCAAAGGCCTGGATCGATTGGTCGTCGCCCAGCAGCCAGTCGGTCACCACCACCGGCAGGTCGAGATCGACGCGTGGCGGCTCAGTCTCCTCAACGATGAGCAGGCCGGCCAGGCCGCGTCCTGCCGGCTCGGACGAGGCGCCGACGAGGAGAGGGCGATACAGGAAGAAGCCCGAATCGGGCGGCGTCAGCCGGTATTCGAAGCTGGCTCCCGGCGCGATCGGCTGCTGGCTGAAGCCTCCGACGCCATCCATCTCGGACGATCCGCGCAGGCCATGCCAATGCAGGCTCAGCGGTCTCGTCGTTCGGTTCTCCAGCCGGAGCCGCAGCGTCTGTCCCAGCTTGATCCGCAATACGGGCCCAGGCGTTTCACCGTCGACGGCCCAGACTTCGCTCTCCGGGGCCGGAGGCGGCCGCAGGCGTGTCTTCGCCGGGCCGGCAACGAGGTTCCGGTTCGGCAGCGCGGCTGAATCGGCGTTCTCCGTCCGGGACTTCACTGGGGTGGTGGCCGGCAAGGATTGTGCGCCCGCCTCGCCCAGGACTGCACAGGCGCCCAGTCCCGCCAGCACGATGCGCCGTGTCGGCATGGTCGCCTGGCAACTGTGAGAAGGAGGACGGCGAGCGCTTCTGTCGGTCATGGCAAGCGGCATAATCCGTGGCGCGCGATCTGGCGAGAGGCCGGTATGGCGCCCCTGATTCAACGGCTTCGCAGAACCGTCGCATTTTTTTGCTGCATGCCGCGCCTGAAATGCGTATAGCACCGCGGCCCAACGATGGCGGCGCTGCGTTTGCTCGCGCGCAGCGCATCGGGTCGGCGGGCGTGGCGGAATTGGTAGACGCACTGGATTTAGGTTCCAGCGGCGAAAGTCGTGGGGGTTCGAGTCCCTCCGCCCGCACCAGACTTGGCCGGATTTCTCAAGCGCGGCGGCGGGCAACCCGACGGCGCGCGTTTGGATTTTTGAATTAACGAGCAGTTGGCGGAACGAAACAATGAACGTGACCGAAACCCTGTCCCAGGGCCTCAAGCGCGAATTCCAGGTGGTGCTGAACGCTGCCGACCTCAAGACCAGGCTCGATGATGGCCTGCAGGGCCTGCAGGGCAAGGCGCGTATCAACGGTTTCCGCCCCGGCAAGGTACCGGTCGCGCATCTGCGCCGGCTCTATGGCCGTTCGGTCATGGCCGATGTGCTGCAGAATGCAGTCAACGAGGCCAACCAGAAGATCGTCGCGGATAACGGCCTGAAGCTCGCTTTCGAGCCGCAGATCCGGTTCCCGGAGAACAAGGACGAGATCGAGGCCGCGATGGAGGCCAAGGGCGACCTCGCCTTCACGGTCGCGCTCGAGGTCCTGCCGAAGATCGAACTCGCCGACATCTCCGACGTTTCCCTGGTCAAGCCGGTGGCGGAAGTGCCTGAGAGCGAAGTCGATGCCGCGCTCGAGCGCATGGCGTCGCAGAACCGCAGCTTCACCTCGAAGGGTGCGAAGGCCAAGGCCGAGAAGGGCGATCGCCTGATGATCTCCTTCGTCGGCACGCTCGAGGGCGAACCCTTCGACGGCGGCACCGGCGAGGGCATTCCGCTCGATCTCGGCGCGGGGCAGTTCATCCCGGGCTTCGAGGATCAGCTCGAGGGCGCCAAGACCGGCGAGAAGCGCACCGTCAAGGTGACGTTCCCGGAGAACTACACCGCGACCCACCTTGCCGGTAAGCCGGCCGAGTTCGAGGTCACCGTCGACGACGTGCAGGGTCCCGACGCCCTCAAGATCGACGACGAGCTCGCCAAGGGCTTCGGCATGGAGTCGCTCGATGCGCTCAAGAGCGCCGTTCGCGAGCAGATCGGCCGTGATTTCGGCGCCCAGTCGCGCCGCAAGATCAAGAAGAGCCTGCTCGACGCGCTTGATGGCAAGTACACGTTCGAGCTGCCGCCGACCCTGGTCGAGCAGGAGTTCGCTGCCGTCTGGAGCCAGGTCGAGGCCGACATGAAGGACGCGAAGAAGACCTTCGCGGACGAGAACACCACAGAGGACGAGGCTCGCGCCGAGTACCGCCGGATCGCCGAGCGCCGGGTGCGCCTGGGCCTCGTGCTTGCCGAAATCGGTGAGCAGGCCAAGGTTCAGATCTCGGATGACGAGGTCACCCAGGCCCTGGTCGAGCGAGTCCGTCAATTCCCCGGCCAGGAGAAGCAGGTCTGGGAGTTCTACCAGAAGAACCCGCAGGCTCTCGCGGAGATCCGCGCCCCGATCTTCGAGGAGAAGGTCGTCGACCATCTGCTCAGTCAGGTGAAGGTCGAGGACCAGACGGTCAGCCGCGAGGCGCTCTACGCCGATGAGGACGCCACCGAGGAGGCCGGTGAGGCCAAGCCGAAGAAGGCAGCCGCCAGCCCCCGCTTCCCTTTTCAGCCACGATCTGCGTGCTTATGTGGATGGTATTCACGAAATCCGCTGATTCCCGGCGACCGCGACCCCAAGGACAGACCCATGCTGCGCGATCCGATCGAGACCTACAACAATCTCGTCCCGATGGTGGTCGAGCAGTCGAGCCGCGGTGAGCGCGCCTTCGACATCTACTCGCGCCTGCTGCGGGAACGCATCATCTTCCTGACCGGCCCGGTCGAGGATTTCTCCGCCTCGCTGATCGTGGCGCAGCTGCTGTTTCTCGAGGCCGAGAATCCGAAGAAGGAAATTTCCTTCTACATCAACTCGCCGGGCGGCGTGGTCACGTCGGGCCTGTCGATCTATGATACGATGCAATTCATCCGCTGCCCGGTCACGACATTGTGCGTCGGGCAGGCGGCCTCGATGGGCTCGCTGTTGCTGACCGCGGGCGCCAAGGACATGCGCTTCGCGCTGCCGAATGCGCGCATCATGGTGCACCAGCCCTCCGGCGGCTTTCAGGGCCAGGTCACCGATATCCTGATCCACGCGCGCGAGGTCGAGAACCTCAAGCGCCGGCTGAATGAGATCTATGTCAGGCATACCGGCCGCAACTACGACGAGGTCGAGGCTGCGCTCGAGCGCGACAACTTCATGACCGCCGAGGCGGCCCGTGATTTCGGCCTGATCGACAAGGTCATTGATCGGCGTCCGGAAGACGCCGCGGCCTGATCGGGTCGGAATGGAGAACCGGGCAGGGGCCGAAACACGCCTTGGGCGTTTCGGCCCCCGTCTGGTGTCGGCTGCGACGAGCCGCCCCGCTATCTGTGGGTTGGCTTGATCAGCCGGGCGTCCCATATTGATTTGGAAAGCGGCCCCATGCTTGCATGGGGACTCGGGTGAGCGGACAGGCGCAGCTGGTGTCCGGTTTTGGGTCAGGTTTTCAGGTCGGATGTCTCGACCTGACGCGTTAACCTAATAATCGCGAACTGAGCGGCCTATTATGACGGAGAGACGACGCCCGCATCCGCTTCGGCTGGTGTGGACCGACTCCGGAAATGGAGATGAACGATGAGTAAGGTCAGCAGCGGCGATTCGAAGAGCACGCTCTACTGCTCCTTCTGCGGCAAGAGCCAGCACGAGGTTCGCAAGCTGATTGCGGGACCGACCGTGTTCATCTGCGACGAGTGCGTCGAGCTCTGCATGGACATCATCCGCGAGGAATCCAAATCCGCGCTGGTGAAGTCGAAGGACGGCGTCCCGACCCCGCGCGAGATCCGCAAGGTGCTGGATGACTATGTCATCGGCCAGGACCACGCCAAGAAGGTGCTCTCGGTCGCGGTTCACAACCACTACAAGCGGCTTTCGCACGCGACGAAGCACAACGACGTCGAGCTGGCGAAGTCGAACATCCTGCTGATCGGGCCGACCGGTTCGGGCAAGACGCTGCTCGCGCAGACTCTCGCCCGCATCCTTGATGTGCCCTTCACGATGGCGGATGCGACGACGCTGACCGAGGCGGGCTATGTCGGCGAGGATGTCGAGAACATCATCCTGAAGCTGCTCCAGGCCTCCGACTACAATGTCGAGCGGGCACAGCGCGGCATCGTCTATATCGACGAGATCGACAAGATCAGCCGCAAGTCAGACAATCCCTCGATCACCCGCGACGTCTCGGGCGAGGGCGTCCAGCAGGCGCTGCTCAAGATCATGGAAGGCACGGTCGCCTCCGTGCCGCCGCAGGGCGGGCGCAAGCATCCCCAGCAGGAATTCCTGCAGGTCGACACCACCAACATCCTGTTCATCTGCGGCGGTGCCTTCGCCGGGCTGGACAAGATCATCTCCAGCCGTGGCAAGGGCACCTCGATCGGCTTCGGCGCGATTGTGAAGGCTCCGGACGACCGCCGTACCGGCGCGATCTTCCGTGAGGTCGAGCCCGAGGATCTGCTGAAATTTGGCCTGATCCCGGAATTCGTCGGCCGTCTGCCGGTTCTGGCGACGCTCGAGGATCTCGACGAGGCGGCGCTGAAGACGATCCTGACCGAACCGAAGAACGCGCTGGTGAAGCAGTATCAGCGCCTCTTCGAGATGGAGGATACCGAGCTCACCTTCACCGATGAGGCCGTCAGCCTGATCGCGCGCAAGGCGATCGAGCGCAAGACCGGTGCACGCGGCCTGCGTTCGATCATGGAGAGCATCCTGCTCGAGACCATGTACGAACTGCCAGGGCTGGAAGGCGTCGAGCAGGTCGTGATCGGGCCGGAGGCTGTCGAGAACAAGTCGCGTCCGCTCTTCATCTATGCGGAACGCGAGGAAGAAACGAAGTCGGCCTCGGCCTGAGCTCCGCTGAATTTGGCCATTTCGGGAACGCGCGCCTGTTGGCGCGCGTTTTGCGTTCGAGAGGCGGTTGCCTTGCCGGAACGCTCCTTGCGACAAAGCAACGTTGGAAGACGTCTTCGGCTTGCTTGAAAGCCGGCACAGAAGCCTCCACTTTAGGTGCACCTGCGAGAGTCGCGCGCCTTCTAAGGGCGGGGCCCGCGGGGGCGGTCAGGCGAATGGTCGTCTTGCCGCTTACGTCCGATCGTTCCGCCCATCAGGGGGTTCGCCGGGCGCAACTGCAAAGGATAAGTCATGACTGGCTCGGCGCCCCGCGCTCCTTTCGTTCCCGGCGAGACCGGCACCTATCCGGTTCTCCCCCTGCGCGACATCGTCGTTTTCCCGCATATGATCGTCCCGCTCTTCGTCGGGCGCGAGAAGTCCATTCGCGCCCTTGAGGAAGTGGTCAAGACCGACGGCCTGATCCTGCTTGCGACGCAGAAGAACGCCGGCGATGACGATCCGGCGACCAAGGACATTTATGAGATCGGCACGCTTGCCCGCGTGCTTCAGTTGCTGAAGCTGCCCGACTCCACCGTCAAGGTGTTGGTCGAGGGCGTCGGCCGCGCCAAGGCGACGTCCTATGTCGCCGAGGAAGCCTTCTATCAGGCTGATGCGATCGGGCTCTCCGAGGAAGAAGGCAAGAAGGTCGAGGTCGAGGCGCTCGGCCGCTCTGTCGTCAGCGAGTTCGAGAGCTATGTGAAGCTCAACAAGAAGATCTCGCCCGAGATCGTCGCCGCCGTCTCGCAGATCGACGAGCCCTCCAAGCTTGCCGACACGGTTGCCTCGCACCTGGCCGTCAAGATCGCCGACCGTCAGGCCGTGCTCGAGATCRTCAATGTTGCGCACCGGCTGGAGAAGGTGCTCTCGCTGATGGAAAGCGAGATGTCGGTTCTGCAGGTCGAGAAGCGCATCCGCTCGCGCGTCAAGCGCCAGATGGAGAAGACCCAGCGCGAGTACTATCTCAACGAGCAGATGAAGGCGATCCAGAAGGAGCTTGGCGACGGCGAGGAAGGCCGCGACGAGCTGGCCGAACTGGAAGAGCGCATCGTCAACACCAAGCTCTCCAAGGAAGCCCGCGACAAGGCGATGGCGGAGATGAAGAAGCTTCGCCAGATGTCGCCGATGTCGGCCGAGGCGACGGTGGTCCGCAACTATCTCGACTGGATGCTCGGCATTCCGTGGGGCAAGAAGTCGAAGATCAAGAAGGACCTCGCCGTCGCCCAGCAGGTGCTCGACGACGATCACTACGGTCTCGACAAGGTCAAGGACCGCATCGTCGAATATCTCGCCGTGCAGCAGCGCGCCAACCGGCTCGCCGGCCCGATCCTGTGCCTCGTCGGCCCTCCGGGTGTCGGCAAGACCTCGCTCGGCAAGTCGATCGCCAAGGCGACCGGCCGCGAGTTCGTGCGCATGTCGCTCGGCGGCGTGCGTGACGAGGCCGAGATCCGTGGCCACCGGCGCACCTATATCGGTTCGATGCCCGGCAAGATCATCCAGTCGATGAAGAAGGCGAAGACCGCCAATCCGCTCATCCTGCTCGATGAGATCGACAAGATGGGTCAGGACTTCCGTGGCGATCCCTCGGCGGCCCTGCTCGAGGTGCTTGATCCCGAGCAGAACGCCGCCTTCAACGACCACTATCTGGAGGTCGACTACGACCTCTCGAACGTCATGTTTGTGACCACGGCCAACACGCTGAACATTCCGCCGGCCCTTCTGGACCGCATGGAGGTGATCCGCATCGCTGGCTACACCGAGGAAGAAAAGGTCGAGATCTCTCGTCGTCACCTGATCCCGGAGACGATCAAGAAGCACGGCCTTGAATCCAAGGAATGGTCGATCGATGACGAGGCCCTGATGACGCTGATCCGGCGCTATACGCGCGAGGCCGGCGTCCGCAACCTCGAGCGCGAGCTTTCCAACACCGTGCGCAAGGCGGTGAAGGACATCATCCTGACCAAGAAGAAGAAGGTCGCGATCACCCCGACCGTGCTCGAGGACTATCTCGGCCCGCCGCGTTACCGCTATGGCGAAGCCGAGACCGAGGATCAGGTTGGTGTCGTCACGGGTCTTGCCTGGACGGAGGTCGGCGGCGAACTGCTGACGATCGAAGGCGTCATGATGCCCGGTCGGGGCAAGATGACCGTCACAGGCAATCTGCGGGACGTGATGAAGGAATCGATCTCGGCAGCGGCATCCTATGTCCGCTCGCGCGCCATCGATTTCGGTATCGAGCCGCCACTCTTCGAGCGGCGCGACATCCACGTCCACGTTCCCGAGGGGGCGACCCCGAAGGACGGTCCGTCGGCCGGTATCGCCATGGCGACTGCGATCGTCTCGGTGCTGACCGGCATTCCGACCCGTCGTGATCTTGCCATGACCGGCGAAGTCACGCTGCGGGGCAGGGTGCTGCCGATCGGCGGCCTCAAGGAGAAGCTCCTGGCTGCGCTGAGAGGCGGCATCAAGAAGGTGCTGATCCCCGAGGACAACGCCAAGGATCTGATCGACCTGCCGAAGTCGGTGAAGAGCGGCCTGGAGATCGTGCCGGTCGCACGCATGGAGCAGGTGCTCCAGCACGCGCTGATTCGCCAGCCGGTGCCGATCGTCTGGGAGGAGGACCTCTCGGCGGTTCGCCCCAAGGCGGCCGAGGATGAC
>NZ_JBFTZN010000354.1:0-5089 GCF_056406775.1 Allobosea sp. P1_A7 | reverse complement strand
GCCTGGATGCCGCCGCGCACGATCTCGGCGATGAAGCCCGCCGTATAGGTGACGAGGGCCGCCAGCAGCGCGACGAATTCGGGGATCACGACGAAGCCGCCGCGGTAATTGAAGCCGCGCAGCACCGGCACGTCCCAGCGCACGGCGAGTCCGGCCCAGGTGACGGCCAGAGCGGGCACGATCAGGACGAACAGGATGCCCAGCATGAGCACGGGCGCATCGCGGCCGGTCTCCTCCTTGCGCCGGCGTGCCCAGCGCATCACCAGCCACTGTATGAGCCAGGACAGGAGCATGATCGCCAATGCCCAGCGGAAGGGCGCCGGCGAGTCGGGCAGCGGCATCGTCAGGCCGCGATTATTGAGGAAGGCGACGCCGAATAGGCTCAGCGAGGCGCGTGGCGCCGGCAGGGCCGCGATCACGCCGAAATACCAGAACAGGACGAAGAACAGCAGCGGGATATTGCGGACGAACTCGATATAGGCACCGGCAATCGTCGAGAGCAGCCAGTGCGAGGACAACCGCGCGATGCCGATGATGAAGCCGAGCACGGTGGCGAGCGCGATCGCGATCACCGTGACGAGCATCGTGTTGGYGATGCCGACCCAGAACAGCGCGAGGATGTTGTCCTGCTGGGTGTAGCCGGTCAGGACGAAGGGAACCTCGATCCCCGAAGTGCGCCAGAGAAAGTCGAAGCCCGACGCGATGCCGGCCTTGACCATGTTCTCCGAGGCGTTGCGCACGAACCAGACGATCGCGCCGACGAGCCCAAGCACGAGCGCGACCTGATAGAACAGGTCGCGCACCCGCTTGTCGTTGATGAAGGACAGAACGCTGGCCACGGTTGCCGCCTCTTAGACAAGTGGCGAAGGAGGGGCCCCATTCCTTGCGGAGCGTAGCGCAGGCCCGGAAACCATCGAAAGGCGCTGCGCGCTGCGATGGCTTCCGGAGCTGTACGGCTTCGCCGCCTGCCCGGAATGACGCCCGGTTTCTCGAAGCACCGTCAGGCGCCTGATGCCGTGGTTCTCACTGGAAAGGCGGCGTGAACAGCAAGCCGCCCTTGGTCCAGAGCTGGTTCTGGCCACGCTCGAGCTTCAGCGGCGAGCCCATGCCGACCGAGCGCTCATAGCTCTCGCCATAATTGCCGACCTGCTTGATGGCCTTGTACATCCAGTCGTCCGGCAGGCCCATCATCGCGCCGAAACCGCCTTCGACGCCAAGCAGGCGGCGGACTTCCGAGTTCTTCGAATTGGCCTTCATCTCATCGACATTGGCCGAGGTGACACCGAGCGCCTCGGCGGCGATGGTGCCATTCAGCACCCARCGCACGATCAGCTGCCAGCGCTCGTCGCCGTAGCGCGTTACCGGCCCCTGGGGATCGTTCGAGATCGGCTGGGTCAGGATGATGTGCTCGTCGGGGACCTTGAGCTTGGCGCGCTGGCCGGCGAGCGCGCCGACGCCGGCGGTATAGGCGTCGCAGCGGCCGGCATCATAGGCGGCGATGGCGTCGTCGTTCTTCTGGAAATTGGTGATCGTGACCTTGAGGTTGCGCTCGCGGAACCAGTCAGCCGCGTTCTTCTCTTCGGTCGAGCCGGCTGCGACGCAGACCGAGGCGCCATCGAGATCGGCCGCCGTCTTGGCATTGGTCGACTTGCGGACGATGAAGGTCTGGCCTTCGTAGAAATTGATGCCCTGGAAGTTCAGGCCCAAGGTCGCGTTGCGCGAGAAGGTGATGGTCGAGTTGCGCGAGAGCAGGTCGACCTGGCCCGATTGCAGGATCGGCCAGCGCTGCTGAACCGAGGTCGGCGTGAACTTCACCTTGGTGGCATCGCCCAGCACGGCCGCAGCCAGTGCCTTGCAGTAATCGACATCGAGCCCCGTCCACTCGCCCTTGTCATTGGCGAAGGAGAAGCCGGGCAGGCCGAGATGCACGCCGCATTCGAGATGCCCGCGAGCCTTTATGGCATCCAGCGTCGGGCTCGGCGCCAGCTGTTGCGCATGGGCGGAGGTCGCCGCGACTGCGAGGGCGGCTGCGGCCCCCAGGATCATCATCTTCGTCATTGTCATTCCCCCGAAGCCTGGGCGGCTTTCTGCATGGTGGCGCGACTATGCAACAGCTGAGCGGCGAAGGGGAGTGGGTGGAATTCGAATCCCGGATGCGATGTCGAGTGGAAGACGGCTGGCGGCACCGTCATCCCTGCATCACTGCGCGGTCATGATGGCCTGCACGAATCCGTCTTCGACATAGGTGACGCTGCCATCCGGCAGTCCGAGGATGCGGTCAATGGCGATGCCCTGGAAACGCAGCTGCTGATCGAGCGCATCGATCGCCGCCGGAGCGTCCGGGGTTCCCGATGCCGAGATCGCCCGGGCCATGGCGTCGTGACTGGTGGCGCTGAGATGCAGCACGATCTCGGCTGCGATTCCGGCATCGGGCACCTTGAACACGCCTTCGGCCTTCCCCGCCGCGATGATGCGGGTGAGCACCGGGACCGCGAGCGGGATCACGGTTGCGTTGATGCGGTGATAGAGCACGATGTTCTCGGGCTTGAAGAGGACATCGAATGTCGCTCTGAGCCGGGGTGCATCCTCGAGCTTGATTTGCCGGGCGCGCGCCAGAAAGCCGTTCAATCGCGCAAGCGGTGGGAGATCGGGCGCCTCCGTCAAATCCGTGAGGCGTTCGACCGAGGTCAGGGCGAGCCGAGACGCCAAGGCGGCGAGCAGGTCCTCCTTGGCGGTGAAGTGGTGATAGAAACCGCCCTTCGAGATGCCGGCACGTGCAATCACATCGTTGATCGTCGTGCGCTCGTAGCCGCGTTCGAAGAACAGCGCCTGGGCGCAGTCGAGCAGCTCGTTCCTGCGATCATCGGGGTGTTTCACCACGCGGGGCATGCCGGTTCGGTCTCTCCAACTTGACGACCGACCGTCGGTCTGTAAAATGACCGACGGTCGGTCTGTAACTTTAGCGCCTGGATCGATGCGGGGGCAATGAATAATCGCGTCGCGCCATGCTGCTGCTGCTGCCGCCTCCTCCTGGGAGGGATGCCTTGAAGCTCGTTCGTCGTCTGCTCGTCCTGGCCGCGCTCGCCGTCGCGACTGCGGCCTACTGGTCCGCCACCCGGCCGGCGCAGGTCTCCAGCGTGCTGGCGAAGCGTGGCGACGCGGCGGCCATCGTCTATGCGACGGGCGTCGTCGAGCCTCGGACCTGGGCCAAGGTGACCCCGCTCATCCGCGAACGCATCGTCGAACTCTGCAACTGCGAAGGCACCCGGGTCGAGGAGGGGCAGATTCTGGCCAGGCTGGACAGGGCCCAGGCCGAGGCGACGCTGGCCGAAATGAAGGCGCGCCATGCCCTCGCCTCGACGGAGCTTGAGCGGCTTTCGACGCTTGTCGAGCGCAAGGTCGTCACCCAGCAGGCGCTTGATCGCGCCCGCAGCGAAATCGGCCAGGCCGCGGCGCTTGTCGCAGGCCAGACTGCCCGGCTGGAGAACTATCTGCTCCGCGCGCCGATGCGTGGCACCGTCCTGCGCCGCGACGRCGAGGTTGGCGAGATCGCCGAGCCCGGCACGGTGCTGTTCTGGATTGGCGAGGCGAAGCCGCTGCGCGTCGTCGCCGAGGTGAACGAGGAGGACATTCCCCAGGTCAAGGTCGGCCAGAATGTCTTGCTGACGGCCGATGCCTTCCCGGGCCGGAAGCTTGAAGCCACGGTCGACAGTATCACGCCCAAGGGCGATCCGATCGCGAAGAATTATCGTGTCTATCTGTCTTTGCCGGATGAGACGCCCGTGATGATCGGCATGACAGTCGAGATCAATGTCATCGTGCGGGTGTCGCAGAATGCCCTGCTGCTGCCGAACAACGCCGTGCACGACAATGCGGTATTCGTCGTCGAGGGCGATGTCGTGCGCCGCCGCGAACTGACGATCGGTATCCGCGGCACGAGCGAGGTGGAGGTTCTCTCGGGGGTGCCGGACACGGCGCGCGTCGTTGCGCCCTATCCCGAACGTCTCAGTGACGGCACGCACGTCAGGGCTCAGGGAGGGTGAGGCCATGCGGCTGATCCTCGATCTTGCCTTGACACATATCCTCGGGCGCGGTCGGCAGACGCTCGTCGCCGTGCTCGGCGTGGCGCTCGGGGTCGGCTTCTCCATCGCCATGGCGGCCCTGATGCAGGGGGGCGAGGACGATTTCGTCGCGAGGCTCGTCGACACCATGCCGCATGTCGCCATCACCGACGAACGGCGCGCCGCACGCCGGCAACCCGCGCAGGACCAGTTCGCATCGGTTCAGATCGCCGGGCTGAGACCCAAGGACGATCGTCGCGGTATCCTCAACCCGACCGAAGCGACGGCACTGCTGAGAGCCTGGGTTCCCGGCCGGATGGCATCGGGCCTGAAGACGCAAGGGGTGGTGCGCTATGCCGGGCGCGATGTCGGCATCGGCATCATCGGCATCGAGCCGCAGGCCGAAATGCGCGTCTCGTCGATCGCCAGGGATTTCCGCCAGGGGAGCTTCACCTCGCTGATCGCCGGGGGCAACAACATCGTCGTCGGCGACCGCCTGGCCCAGCGTCTTGGTGCCGAACTCGGAACAACCGTAACGGTGGTCTCCTCCACCGGCCAGACCCGTGCCTTCAAGATCGTCGGCCTGTTCCATACCGGAACGACCGCGCGTGACGAGGGAGAGGGCTATGTTCTGCTCAAGAACGCTCAGATCCTGAGCGAGCGGCCGAACGCGATCAACGAGATCCGCCTGAAGCTCGACGATCCCGCTTCCGCTYCCCAGGTGGCACGGCGCGCGGAGGCGCTGATCGGCTACAAGGCGGTCGCCTGGCAGGAGGCGAACGAGTCGCTGCTTGAGGCTTTGGTGATCCGCAATGTCATCATGTACACCGTCGTCGGCGCCATCCTGCTGGTCGCCGGCTTCGGCATCTTCAACATCATCTCGACCATCACCCATGAGAAGGCGCGCGACATCGCCATCCTCAAGTCGCTTGGCTTCACGGAAACCGACATGCGCCGTCTGTTCCTCCTGGAGGGGCTTGTGCTCGGGGCTGGAGGTTCGCTGATCGGCTGGGCGGTCGGCCTTGCCC
>NZ_JBFTZN010000353.1:0-5183 GCF_056406775.1 Allobosea sp. P1_A7 | reverse complement strand
GTCCTGGCTGGCTGACCCTGAACTGGATTGGGTTTCCGGGCGCAGCACACCGCATAATTTTGGTCCTTCACTTGCCGTTGAGCATCGCCAAGAGCTTGTCGGGCGGTCGGAACCGACCGGCCCTGAGGTTGGGAGCTGAGGTGACGCCCAGAGCCTCCAGCTTCTCGGAAGGATCCGCTCGTAGGTAGGCCTCCGTGCTCTGCAGGCTAGCGTGACCGAGCCATAGCGCCACCTTGCGGATGTCACGCGTGGCCTGGAGCGTGTGCATCGCGCAGCTGTGGCGCAGGACGTGCGGCGAGACCTTCTTGCCGATGATGGAGGGCTGGACGGCTGTAGCGATCTCAATGTGCTTGGCGAGGATGTACTCGAACCCTGAGCGGGTCATCGCCCGGCCGGTGCCGTTGAGGAACAGCGCAGTATCCAGGCCCTGCGGACGGACGGCGAGCCAGGCTCTGATCGCGGCCGCCGTCTCGCGCCATAATGGCAGGATCCGCTCGCGTCGGCCCTTGCCCATGACGTGGATGCTGGCCGGCGCCCTGGCGTCGAACTGATCGACCCTGAGCCCGACGAGCTCTGACACGCGCAGGCCTGCGGCGAAGCCGAGATGCAGCATCGCCCTGTCCCGCGTGCCGGAGAGCGTGCGGGGATCCGGAGCGTCCAACAAGGCCTGGATCTCGGCCCGTGTCAGTGTGGCGACCAGCCCCTCGTCGATCTTCTTCATCGGGATCGCATGCACTCGCAGGGCCTGATCGAGGCAGGCCGGCAGGCGGTATTCCAGGAACCGGAAGAACGATTTGATGGCGGCCAAGCGGGCGTTGCGCGATCGCGCAGTGTTCCCGCGCTCCTGCTCGATATGTTCCAGGAACGCCAGGATCATCGGCACGTCCAGCTGTTCGACCTCCAGCCGCGAAGGCCGCGTCTCAAGCCGACGCCCGGCGAACGTGACCAGTAGCTGGAAGCTATAGGCGTAGGCTTCGCAGGTGTGCGGACTGGCGCGGCGATCGCGGGGCAGATGCTCGCGGAGGAAGGCAGCGAGAGGTGGGGCGAGCGCCGTCATTGCACCTCTCCGCGCTGCAGCGCTTCGCCGGCCTCGGCGATGTGGGTCATCAGCGCCGGGCTTGCCTGGAGATACCAGTAGGTGTCGGTGACATGGGCATGGCCGAGATAGGTGCTCAGCGCGACAATATGCCGGGACACCGCCGCGGCATTGCGGGGACACTCCTCAAGAGATCGCACGGCGAAGGTATGGCGCAGGTCGTGGATCCTGAGCCCGCCGCGGCCTGACGATCCGCGAAGCCCGATGGAACGCGCCAACCGCAGGAAGATGGCGATGACCGTGGGATAGGCCACTGCCTCGCCGGTGCTGCCGATCAGCAAGGCGTCGCTCTCGGTGGCGAGGCGCAGCCGGACCGCCAGATAGGCCTCGAGCGCGCGTCGGGTTGACGGATGCAGTGGGAGCAGCCGGCTCTTCTTGAACTTGGTCTTGTCGATGATGAGGCCATCATCGGTAATATCGGCGAGGCGCAGCGCGAGGGCTTCGGATATCCGCATGCCGGTCGCGGCGAGCAGCCCGAACAAGGTGGTGAAGGTCAGGGGCCGGATCGTCCCGGCCGGTGACAACGCCGCGGCGGCGGCCATCAAGCGGCGGATATCGTCCTGGCTGTAGATGTAGGGGATCCTGCGAGTGAACAGGCCGCGCCCGAGCGCATCGGCTGCGGGGATCTCGTGCCGCCCGTCCTCTGCATGCATCGCGATCGCGAAGCGGCGGACTTCGAGGAGACGGTTGCGCCGTTGTTGTGGCGACGGCGCCTCCACAGCCCAGGCCAGAATACGTTCCGCGCTGATGACCTGATCGCCGCGTGCTTCGGCGTAGGCCACAAAGTTGCGCAGGAGCAGCGACTGGGTTCGGAACTTGAAGCCGAGGGCGTGGTGAAGGCTGATGTGCCGGTCCAGATCGTCACTCAGCATGACGCTTCTCCCGGCCAGGGCTGGGCGATCGTCTCGAGCATGGACACATCGACCTTGGCGTAGTGCGCCGTCATGTCGAGCGAGCGATGGCGCAGGACGGAGCCGACGGCCTCGAGCGTCGCGCCGGCGCGCAACATGGTCGTCGCGGCGGAATGACGAAGAAGACTGGCGCCCTTGGATGGAGGGTCTTTGACGCCGGCCTCTCGCAAGGCCCGGGCGACAACCCCCGCGATCGAAGAGGACGTTGTGAACGGCCGATAGGGGGCGATCGATCGCAGGAACAGCCGATCTTCCGTCACCGCCGGCCGCCCGCTCTCGATGTAGGCCAAGACCGCGTCGCCGACGTCCTGCGGCAGCGGCAGACATACGCCCCGCCGGCTCTTGCCGCAGACACGCACCGTGCCGGCGGCCCAGTCGAAATCGTCGAGGCGCATGCTGCAGACGTCGCCGGCGCGAAGGCCGAGCCGCCCAAGGAGCAGCAATACCGCCCGGTCGCGAAGGCCGAGCGGCGTGGCGGTGTCGCACGAGGCGATCATCCGGTCGACGTCCGCGGTCGGCAGATAGCGCGGCAGGGCCGAGAGCCGCCATTGCAGGACCGGCGGCACGGCCTGGTCCAACCCGGGGCGGCATAGGCCGGACGCGGCGAGGAAGCGCAGGTATCCTCGCAGCGCGCTCGTCATTGTCCTGATGTGGCTGGGGGAGCACCGCTGCGCTTCGGCGCGCACCGCGGAGCGGATCGTGGTGGCGCTATAGGCCTGCGGATCCTCACCAAGGGCGGGCAGCAACCGCTTGATCATACGGCCCTGTCGCCAGACCGACCGGCCGGACAGGCCGCGATGGACCGAGAGCCATCGCTGATAGTTCGAGATCTGCGGATGGACGATCTCCGCCCCGGCACAGGGCGGCGGTGGGGCGATCCCGCGATCGACGAGATACGCAACGAACTTGCCCGCCCGCCTCGCATACTTCGGCGAGACGCTCTTCCACCGCCGGGACCCAGCGCACTGGCAATGATGGCGGGCGAAGCGATCGACTGCACCCGTGCCGACCTCGTCCAGCCGCACGCCTGCATCCAGGATCCATGCCGCGAAGTGCCGCGCGGAATCCGTGTAGCCGCTGATCGTCAGGCGGCTGCTGGCCCAAAGCCGCGAGGCTGACCCCAAACCCTGCAATCAAAGGGGTCAGGAAGCCGGCGTCCATAGGGCCCGACTTCGGCGACTTCCTCTTCGTGATGGCCATATCGTCTCTCCTTGAGATGCATTGCGCACCTCAGGGAGGACCTAATTATGCTGACAGCAAAAGCTGCTGGAGCGCCCACAACACTTTGATATCGTGCGTATGTGCTGACGCCGACCAGCCAGGACTCCGCATAATCCTGCGCTCCGCATAATTGCGCTTATGCAGAGCTCTGCATAAGCGCAAGGGCTTCGCCGGCCTGGCGCTGGTGGTGCAGGAGACGCTGAASCACGATCCCCATGGCGGTCATCTCTTCGTCTTTCGCGGCCGGCGCGGCGATCTGATCAAGGTCGTCTGGCATGACGGCCAGGGCGCCTGCCTGTTCTCGAAGCGACTGGAGCGCGGCCGCTTCCTGTGGCCGTCTCCGGCCGATGGCGTCGTCACGATCACACCGGCCCAGCTCGGCTACCTGCTTGAGGGTATCGATTGGCGCATGCCGCAAAGAACCTGGCGTCCGAGCGCCATGGGCTAAGGAAAAGCCCTTGCAAGAGGCGGTGGATGTGATTCCATCGGGACGTGCCAGCCCCTCCTGAATCGCTTCCTGCCGACCTTGCCGCCGCCCATGCGATGATCCTGGCCGAGCGCGCCGCGCGCCTGGAGGCGGAGGCTACGGCAGCCCGGGCTCAGGCGGCGAACAGCAGCACGGACGCGCTGATCGCGCGGCTCAAGCTGGAGATCGAGAAGCTGCGGCGCGAGCTGTTCGGCACGCGCTCAGAACGCAAGGCGAGGCTCCTCGATCAGCTGGAGAGCAGCTCGAGGATCTGGAGGCCGATGCCACGGAGGACGAGCTGGCGGCGGAAGCGGCCGCGCGATCGACGAGTGTTGCCGCCTTCCAGCGCAAGCGGCCGGCGCGCAAGCCCTTCCCYGAGCAGCTGCCGCGCGAACGCGTCGTGATTGCCGCGCCCGAGAGCTGCCCCTGTTGCGGCTCGCTCAAGCTGGTGAAGCTCGGCGAGGATGTCACAGAGACGCTGGAGGTGATCCCGCGTCAGTGGAAGGTGATCCAGACGGTGCGCGGGCGCTTCTCCTGCCGGGCCTGCGAGGCGATCACGCAACCACCGGCGCCGTTCCACGTCATCCCACGCGGCCATGCCGGACCGAACCTGCTGGCGATGATGCTGTTCGAGAAGTATGGSCAGCATCAGCCGTTGAGCCGTCAGAGCGAGCGCTATGCTCGGGAGGGCATCGATCTTCCCCTGTCGACGCTGGCCGACCATGTCGGCGCCTGTGCGGTGGCGCTACGGCCGCTCCATGCCCTGATCGAGCGCCATGTCATGGAAGCCGAACGGCTGCATGGCGACGACACGCCTGTGCCGATCCTGGCGAAGGGCAAGACCGAGACCGGCCGGGCCTGGGTCTATGTSCGCGACGACCGGCCCTTCGGCGGCGCCGATCCGCCYGCGGTGCTTGTTCCGGGCCTCGCGCGACCGCTCGGGCGGTCATCCCGAAGAGCATCTGCGCGGCTTCATCGGCCTCCTGCAGGCCGACGCCTATGCCGGCTATAACCGGCTGCTCGCCCCCGACCGCCGGCCCGGGCCGATCCTGGAGGCGCTGTGCTGGGCCCATGCGCGCCGCAAGTTCTTCGTGCTGGCCGACATAGCCGCCGGCGCACGGCGTGGGCGCAACGCCACGCCGATCTCGCCGATCGCCTTCGAGGCCGTCACCCGCATCGATGCGCTGTTCGACATCGAGCGCGAGATCAACGGCATGGCCGCTCCCCGGCGCCTTGCTATCCGCCAGGAGCGCAGTGCGCCTCTCGTCGCTGCGTTCGAAGCCTGGATGCGCGAGCATCGGACCACGCTCTCCCGCCATGCTCCCGTGGCCCAGGCCATGGACTACATATGTGGAACGACCCGCCAAGCAAGGGCTTTTCATTTTCAGACGGTTTCATCACACGGGAACGGTGCGGTCATATGTCCGGCCTATCAGCGCGGCTTTAGTTAGACCGCTGGCCTCGATGAAGTCCGCGATGCGAGTGGCTG
>NZ_JBFTZN010000352.1:0-5185 GCF_056406775.1 Allobosea sp. P1_A7 | reverse complement strand
GCCATGGCCAATGCGACACAAGCCCAGCCCTGGAAGATCAGCTCGATCGCGAGGAAGGTGCCGAGGACCCAGAAGCTCGAGGCCGGCCATTGCGCCAGGATCATCCCGCCGAGCGCGAGTGAAAGCAGCCCGGAGACCAGAACCCAGATCCAGACCGGCGTCGGCCGCGTCTGGAAGGCGACGATGATGCGGAAGATGCCGGCTGCGACCAGGGCACAGCCCGCCAGAAGCGTCAGCGACGCCGTCGCCACGACCGGGTTGATGAAGGTCATGATGCCGACGCCGAGATAGAGCAGGCCGATCAGCACATGCATCAGCAGGCTTTTCCAGCCGCTGTGCCGGAAGGCGTCGATCAGCATGACCACGCCGCCGGCGAACATCATCGCGCCGAACCAGATGGCGCTGGCGACGCTGAGCAAGGCGGAAGCGCCAAGCCCGAGCACGCCAAGGATGACCAGGGCAATACCGGCTGCGAGCAGCCAGCCCCAGTTACGTCGCAAAGGCAGGAGATGCGTACCGAGAGAAGGTGGTTGATGCGCGGGTGCGTCCGACATGACCAGGCCCCCAGTGGAACTTCACGAAGGCTCCCACCACCGGGGCTCGCCGTCAACTCCGGGCGCACCCTAGGGGCGAACCGCTAATGTTATCAATAGGTTGCCAGACCGCCCAAAAGATCGAAAACGGCGCCGGCGGAGAAACTGCAGCGCTCACTCGCCAGCCAGGCGACGAGCTCGGCCAGCTCATCGGCCGTTCCCAGCCGTCCGAGCGCGCTCTTGGCGACCGCGCCGGGCCGCCATTCAGGCGAACGCGACCTGAGCCAGCGGCGTGACACGGATCGTCGCGGAACCGGCATCGAAACCATCCAGCAGGGCATTGTGATGCGCCACGATCTGCTCGACCTGCAACGTATCGCTGTCGGCCGTCGTATGCGCATCGGCGACGAGCGTGACATCGAAGCCCAGGCTGACGGCACGCCGGCAGGTGGTGTCGACGCAATACTGCGTCATCAATCCGGCGATCACGAGATGGCCGATCCTCCGTTCCGCAAGCACAACCTGCAGGGCTGTGTCGTGAAAGGAATCGCAGGCCGTCTTGTGAACGATGATGTCGCCCGGGTGTCGCGGCAGGTCGGGATGAAGTTCCCAGCCCGGGGTCCCGGTTTCCAGGCGGTGCCCGGCCGGGCCGTCATGCTGGATGAAGATCACCGGGCGGTGGGCAGCATGCGCGGCCGATCAACTCGGCCAGGCGCTCGCGCACTTTCGCAAAGCGCTCCCCGACGACTGCGCGCGCAGCTCCAGGCACGGCCAGGATGTCGCGCTGGACGTCGATGATGACAAGTGCCGTCATCAAGCGGCCTTGGCGCCCTCGAGGCGTGCATCGACCAGCTTGCGCAGGCTGCGCAGATCCTTGACGAAGCCGCGAATGCCTTCGGCGAGCTTCTCCGTCGCCATCGCATCCTCGTTCAGCGCGAAGCGGAACGCCTTCTCATCGAGCAGCAGCTTCGCGGGTGCCTTCCCGGAATTGTCCGGCGAGAGCCTGCGCGGCAGGTCGCCCTGCGCCGCAGCGAGCTCGTCGAGCAGGCCGGGGCCGATGGTCAGCCGGTCGCAGCCCGCCAGCGCCTCGATCTCGCTCGTGTTACGGAAAGAGGCGCCCATCACCACCGTGTCGATGCCGTAGGCCTTGTAATAGGCATAGATGGTGCGGACCGAGACCACGCCGGGATCGGTTTCCGCCGTGTAGGGGCCGCCGCCGGCCTTGACGTGCCAATCGAGGATTCGACCGACGAAGGGGGAAATCAGGAAGGCCTTCGCATCCGCACAGGCGATGGCCTGCGGCAGCGAGAAGAGCAGGGTCAGGTTGCAGTCGATGCCCTCTGCCTGCAGCACCCTGGCCGCCTGGATGCCCTCCCAGGTCGAGGCGATCTTGATCAGGATGCGCTCCCGCCCGATGCCGCGTTCCTGGTAGGCAGCGATGATGGCACGGGCCTTGTCGATGCTCGCCTGCGTGTCGAACGAGAGATCGGCATCGACCTCGGTCGAGACCCGTCCAGGGACGATCCCGGCAAGTTCGGCGCCGAAGGTCACGGCCAGCCGGTCGCAAACCGCATGCACGCGGGCGTCGCTGGAACCGGCAGCCTTCCGGCCCCAGACAATCGCCTCGTCGACGAGATGGGCATAGGCCGGGGTTTCGACGGCCTTGAGCAGCAAGGTCGGGTTCGTGGTGCAATCGACAGGCTTCAGACGGCGCACCGCTTCGATATCGCCGGTATCGGCGACGACGGTGGTCATCTTGCGGAGCTGGTCGAGCTTGGAAGCGGTCATGGCGATCCTGCCGAAATCGGTGTCTTGAACAATGGTCAAACCTGCGGCGCTCTTCCGGCCCGGTCAAGCGAGTAGGCCGGAAGGACGGCTGCGCGCACGGCGCAGATGGGTCAGCTCTTGACTGCCCCCGATGTCAGGCCCCCGACCATGTTCTTGCGGAAGCCATAATAGATCACAGCCGGCGGGATGGCGTAGAGCAGGCCCGCGGCCATCAGCAGATTCCAGGGTGCGTCATCCGCCGAGAGGAAGAGCCCAAGCCCCACCGCCAGAGGCACCGCCTTTTCGCTCGAGAGCAGCAGGAAGGCGTAGAGATACTCATTCCAGGCGAGCAGCAGCGCGTAGATGCCGATGACCACCATCGACGGCTTCATCAGCGGCAGATAGACCATGCGGAAGAGCTGCAGCGAGGTCGCGCCATCCATGATCGCCGCCTCGTCGAGTTCCTTCGGCAGCTTGTCGGAGGCCTGCTTCAGAACCCAGATCGCATAGGGCGAAGCCAGCGCGACCATGGCGAGGATCAGCGCGGTCTGCGTGTTGAGCAGCCCGTAGGAGCCCATCGCCTTGTACATCGGGATGGCGAGGAAGGCGRCCGGGATGAGGTAGGTCGCCAATGCCAGGTTCATGATCGTGCGCCCGCCCCTGACCCGCAGCCGGGCGATGGCGAAAGCGGCGCAGGTGGCAACGAAGAGCGTCAGCAGCCCCGTGGCCACGGCGATGAAGAAGCTGTTGAACATCTGCAGCCAGAAATTGGTCAGGTAATAATGCTGCTGCTTGAAGACGATCTGGAAGTTCTGGAGCGTCGGCTGATCGGGCCATAGCTTGCCGGCCAGCATCGACTCCTGGTTGGAGATCGAGAGCACGAAGAGATGGTAGATCGGCAGAAGGGTCCAGAGCAGGACCGGGATCGCGATCAGGATCAGCTTGCCTTCGTCGAGAACCTTTTTCATCACTCGGCTCCCTTGGACAGGCGCTTCACCATCACGAAGACCATCGGCAGGATCAGCGGCATCGCGACGATGATGGAGGCGATACCGAGATCCAGGTTGTTGTTGCGCATGTAGCGGATGCCGAGTGTCGCCAGCACATGGTTCAAGTCGCCCGGCCCACCCCCGGTGAGCAGGTAGACGCTGTTGAAATCACCCAGCGTCCAGATCATCGAGAGCATGGTCGAGGTGACATAGAGCGTCGCCAGCGACGGCCAGGTGATGAAGCGGAACTGCTGCCACCCGTTGGCTCCGTCGACGCTCGCGGCCTCATAGAGATCCTGCGAGATCGCCAGGCGGCCGGTGACCAGGATCAGCGTCCAGAACGGCAGCGACTTCCAGATATGGACCATGATCGAGCTCGCGAAGGCGAGTGTCGGGTCGGTGAGCCAGCCCGGCCCCTCGACGATGCCGAACCAGTGGAAGAGCTGCTGGTTGAGCATGCCGTTCTCCGGGTTCAGCATCACCCGGAAGGACAGGATGGTCGGAATCGAGGGCACGGCCCAGGGCAGGATGAACAGCACCAGCACGATGCGCACCCAGGCGCGCTGCTGCACGAAGAAGCCCGAGAGCCAGAGCGCGAGCAGGAACTTGAGGTTCACCGCCACGAACAGGAAGATGATGGTATTGACTACCGTGCGAACGAAGATCGGGTCCGCGAAGAGCGCGCGATAGGACTGCCAGTTGAGCCCCAGCCAGAGGCCGTAGCCGACCGGGTAGACCACCATCACGGCGAAGACGAGAATATAAGGCATCAGCATCAGCGCGCCCCAGAGCGCCCTGTCTCGCGTGTGGCCCGAGGTCATTTCGGCCGATACCGTTGCCGGCGCTGACATGGTGGTGGCGGTCATCAGTCGTCCTCCGAGGCCCCGCATTCTTTCGACGGGTCGGCATCCCGCGGCGTGTTCGGCCGCAGGATGCCGTTTTCGCGGTCGTTCAGGTCGTCGGGATCAGCCGGCGATCTGCTTGATGCGAGCGATCATCTCGTCCACGGCCTGTTCGGGCGAGATCTTGTCCTGGACAACGCGGTTCACCGCCTTGGCCCAGACGTTCTCGGCATTCACGGTCGTGAAATTGTAGTTGTAGACGAACTGGAATGGAACAGTGCCGTCCTTGTACTGCTTGTAGACGACCGCGCGGTGCGGGTCCTTGCCATCCGACCAGAACGGAGCCTCGATGCCCTTGAGCGTCGTCGGCACCCAGCGCCCAGCCGAGCCCTCGACGAAGGGACGCAGGTTCTCGTCCTTCATCAGGAAGGCCATGAACTCCTTGCCGCGCTTCTTGTTCTTCGCATCGGCGAAGATCACGGCCGTCTTGACCGCCGCCAGATTCGTCATGGGGCTGCCATCCGGCTTCCTCGGGAACTCGGCCGTGCGGATGTTCTCCTCGTAGTTCTTCTTCGCCGTCGCCCGCTGCTCGGCGGTCAACGCCGGATTGTTCATGTCGTCCATATGCTTGCCGGCGATCGAGATCGTGGCGTTATGCGTGGCGACGGTCGTGCGGTTGTGGAACGCGACGTTGTTGTCGGGGTCGAGCCAGTTCACCGACGAGGGCGGGGTGCAGCCGCGCTGGAAGATGTTCGCATAGGCCTTGACCGCCTCGATCATCCCGGCCCGGTTCTTGGGCTGATCGAGGACGATCTTGCCGTTCTCGTCGACGACCTGCGCGTTGAAGGCGTTGGCGAAGGTCAGGAAGCTGTAGAAAGTGTCGGAGGCGGCGACGCCCATGGGATGGCCGATGCCGTAGATGCGCTTGCCCTTGGCCCGCAATGCGCCCTGAACCTTGTCACACCAGAAATCCCAATAGCCGTCCCACCCCTTGGGGATGTCCGCTTCCTTGAAGCCCGCCTCCTCCAGCATGTCCTTCCAGTAGGTGATGTGC
>NZ_JBFTZN010000351.1:0-5225 GCF_056406775.1 Allobosea sp. P1_A7 | reverse complement strand
GCACCGCACCACGCGACCAAAGAAGCACCGGAACCGTGATGGACGTCGGCGCGCGGCTGCACTCGTTCACGACAGAAACGGCGTCGACTTGCGGCTACAGGGAACACGTTATCGTGAGATGGTTCTGCCCTTATGCGCCCCAGGCAGATGCCCGAGTACCTGAACAGGGCTTACCCGACCGGAGCGTCGCAACGGCTCTGTCTCGTCTTCCGTTTCGTTGACGGGCTGGTCGCATTGCCCTGCCGAGCGCGCCAGGCCTTACGTGGTCATGGTGATGTCCGCAATGGCGTCTGCCGCGGCTCGTAGGCGTGGATGGCCGTTCTAAGCGCAGCGAGCTGACGATCTCGGGCGGCGCTCGGCCTGATGCCTTCCAACTGGCCAACGCGCTCACAAGCATCGCGATAGTCTTCGTGCGTACGGAGTGTCACCGTCACTGGTTCTGATCTGGAAAGGGTATCGGACATGCAAAGCACCTCCCTGTAGGGAGCAACCTAAACCTTGGAGCGCTTCCGGCAATGTCATTTGCCGGGCGGCAACCCTTGGTCGAATTCACTCCAGCCGCGTGATGATCAGCCCGGTTCTGGCGACTTCGAACCTGCGCTCGTCGACAAAGTTCACGAGCGCACCGCTATCGAGCGTGTAGGTGATGCTGCGCAGACCGGGATAAAGCCGCCAGACGATGACCGCATAATGCTTGCCGTCCTCGTCCTCACAGATCTCGCGTGACAGCTCGGTCGGCATGATGGCAGCCGGCCGGGGGCGACCATTCAGCGGCCGTCGATCGGAAGGTCGTCCGGGTTTCCGCTTGGGATGAAAAGCGCGGGGTAACGAACCCATGTCAGCACTCCCATATCACCACCATATCCTAACTGCTGAGGCGGCACGAAGTTCCACGTCGCCGGAACGAGTGCCCGCTGCCCGGCGTTTGTCTGCGGTGGAGGAGAACCCGTCATGCGCGTGCGCCAGATGTCGCGGTCCGGCCCCGGTTCGGAGGCGTTGAAGGGCACGGTCGTGTCGCCCGTTGCCATACCAGTGGAGGCCCGTCTCCCTGACGACAGCACGCAAGATGACGATCCCATGCCGCAGCATGTCGAGCCATGCCTTGCCAGTGAGGCGGCAAAGCCGCCCAAGGGGTCCAATTGGTCGTTCGAGGTGGCATGGGACGGCTACCGGCTTGCCGTTCATATCGAGCCTTCGCGCGAGGTGCGCCTGCTTGCGCGAGACGGCCGGGATTGGACGGCCCGCTTTCCCGCGATCGTGGCGGCGGCGAAGCAGATCGTCGTCGACAGTGCTATCCTTGATGGCGAGGCCGTCATCCTCGATCGGAGYGGAAAATCGGATCTCGCGGCATTGGAGCAAGCGCTCGGCGGGCGAGACGGCAAGGGCAGCGCCGAACTCGCGGTCCTGTTTGCCTTCGATCWTCTGTACCTCAATGGACAGGATCTGCGGCATCTGCCGCTCTCGCAGCGGCGCGAGGTCCTGGCCGATGCAATCGACCGCGCGTCTCCCGGTATCCTGCTCAGTGAGGACGTGATTGCCGACGGAGAAGCGTTCTACACCCTCGCCTGCAAGCTCGGCCTCGAAGGCATCATCGCAAAACGCCTTGATGCACCCTATCGCTCCGGCCGCGATGGTGACTGGCTCAAGATCAGGTGCATCCAGTCGGAGCGCTTCGTCATCATCGGATATGAGCCTTCGATCGGCTTTGGAGGAATCGGCAGGTTGCTGCTCGCTGCGGAAAAGGCCGACGGCTTGGTCTATGTCGGCGGGGTTGGCAGCGGCTTCACCGAGCTGTCCGGCGCCGCCTTGAAGGCGCGGCTCGACGCGAGACTCGTTCCGCGACCACCCCTGGCCATCCAGCGGACAGCCGCGCGCTGGGTTTCGCCCGTGCTGGTTGCCGAGATCGAATTCCGCGGCTGGACCGATGACGGCAAGCTTCGCCATGCGACTTACAAGGGCCTGCGCGACGAAGCCGGTGCTGCGAGGATCTTTCGATTCGATGATGCATAGGAGTCAGGACCGAGCCAGGGCCGGACATCGCGGACAAGGCCACGCGTTCGCCAGGCAGCAAACGGCCCGCCAACGGAAGCCGTTGGCGGGCCGAACGGTTGGACGATTGTGCTGATCACTCGATGATCTGAACGATCCTGCGGGTGCCGGGCTCGACCAGCACAGTGCGGTTATTCACGACCGTATAGCGGTACTGGGTCGCGCCATACTCGCGCGGCACTTCGCGATAGGTCACGCCCTCATTCGGGAGCACGGTGCCGACCGCGAGCGGCTCGGCATAGGTGTAGGACGGCACACGCTGCTCGACCACATAGGTCTTGAAGCGGGGGGTATTGTCGCCGACGATGCCGCCTACGACAGCGCCACCCACGCCGCCGACAACAGCACCGACCGGACCGCCGACGATCGCCCCGCCCACGGCGCCTGTCGCCGCGCCGGCAGCTGCACCACCCTGCGCGCCCTGCGGATTCTGGGCGAATGACGCGGCTGGGACGAGAATCAGGGTCGCGGCGAGAGCAAGTTTCTTCATCATCACAGATCTCCTTCGCTGAGGGTTCTGTGATCAGGAACGGGCTCGATTCCGGTTTGTTCCACCGATCGGCATCCGGACGTCGGTGTCCCGCGAGAGGCCGCCTGTGTCGCGAACGGCCGCAATCAGGTCTCGGCCTGGGTCACCCCAAGCTTGTGCCAGAGCTGTTCCCTGTCCATGCAGGAGACGTCGTAAGTGACCTGCCGGCCCTTGAATTCCGGTCGTTTTCCAAACTCCACCGTCATCGCGCGCGCGATGTCGTCGATGCGGGCTTCGCAGGCCTGCACCGTCGTGAAATCCTGTTCGCTGATCCGGGCGGCGGTGCAGGTCGCTTCGCCCGAAATGCAGGCAACGATCACCATCGTGAAGGCATCCATCGAGGCACTCCGAGTGAAATTTGAATAAGGCCAGCCATGAAGGCTGCGGTTTCATGGTTACCGAGAGCTTAAGGGACAAGCAAAATGCGGGCCTGCGCCGCGCGATCGCGCCGTCTGCCGTTGCATCGGCTTGCCCGAAAACCGCAATCCACCCGACTTTGGGGCCTATGCTTCAGCGCCACATGCTCTTGAGCCGCGCCGACACGTCAATTCTCACGCCGCTGCGGTGTTGCAGCGCGGCCTGAGCCTGCTCGATGGGCCAGGTCGCCTGCTCGAACAGGTGCAACAGAGCGTGTGGGATGAACCGTGTGCGTGCGGCGTAGACATGCCGATCCCCGCGCGCCGCCTGGCCATGGGTGAAGAAGCGCTGCGGCACGACCAGATGCAGGTCGTCTTTGGCACGCGTCATCGCGACATAGAGCAGCCTGCGCTCCTCCTCGATCTCGGCGGTTTCCCCGACGGCGAGGTCACTGGGAAGACAGCCATCCACCGTGTTCAGCACAAAGACCGACTTCCATTCCTGCCCCTTGGCGGAGTGGATGGTCGAGAGGATGAGAAAATCCTCGTCCAGCGATGGCGGCCCCGCTTCATCGCTCGTTGCGTCGGGCGGATTGAGGGTGAGCTCGGTAAGGAAGCGCTCGCGGGACGGATAGCCGGAGGCGATCTGCTCCAGCTGAACCAGATCGGCGCGACGCGTGGTGAAATCCTCGTGAATGCGCTCCAGGTGAGGGTCGTACCAGAGACGGGCCCGTTCGAGGTCTGCCGGCCAGCCTATCCCTGAGCGCAGTGCCCGGAATGTCGCAACGAAATCCGGCCAGGCGTCGCCCGTACGCGCGGGCGCCGACAGCTCCGCGAGGCCTGCTGCGAAATCATCTGCCGTGCCGGCCTGATCGAGCACGCGTTGCGCGGAGGTCGGCCCCACGCCCGGAAGCAGCTGCAGCAAGCGGAACCCGGCGACCCTGTCGCGCGGATTCTCGACGAAGCGCAGCATCGCCAGCATGTCTTTGACATGGGCGGCATCGAGGAATTTCAGCCCGCCGAACTTCTTGTAGGGAATATTGCGCCGTGTCAGCTCGACCTCCAGCGGGCCGCTGTGATGCGAGGCGCGAAAGAGCACCGCCTGCTGCTTGAGCGTGTGCCCCGCCTCCCTGTTCTCCAGCACGCGCGTCGCGACGAAGCGCGCCTGGTCGGCTTCGTCGCGAACATTGACGAGCTGGGGCTTGCCGCCCGACTGGCGGTCGGTCCAGAGGTTCTTGGTGAAGCGCTCGCGGGCGAGCTCGATCACCCCATTCGCGGCGGCCAGAATGGGCTGGTTCGAACGATAGTTCTGATCGAGCGTGACGACCTCAGCCGGCGGGCTGAAGGCCTGGGGGAAATCGAGGATGTTGCGGATCTCGGCCGCGCGGAACGAGTAGATCGATTGCGCATCATCGCCGACGACAGTGAGCCCCTGGCCATCGGGCTTGAGCGCCAGCAGGATCGAGGCCTGCAGCTTGTTGGTATCCTGATACTCGTCGACGAAGACATGGTCGAAACGTCCGCCCATCTCCGCGGCAAGGCTGGGCTCGCTTGCGGCCTGGGCCCAGCACAGCAGAAGATCGTCGTAATCAAGGACGTTCTGGGCCTGCTTGGCCTCGACATAGGCTGAAAAGAGCTGCTTCAGCTCCCCTGCCCATGATGCGCACCAGGGAAAGGAAGCACCCAGCACGGCCTCAACCGGCTCTTCGGCATTGACGCAGCGCGAATAGATCGCAAGGCAGGTGCCCTTCTTGGGAAAGCGCCCTTCCGTTTTCGAGTAGCCAAGCTCGTGACGAGCGAGGTTCATCAGGTCGGCGCTGTCCTCGCGGTCATGGATCGTGAAATGCGGATCGAGCCCAAGCTCCGGCGCGTAATCCCGGAGCAGCCTTGCTCCCACGCTGTGAAAGGTCCCGGCCCAGGTCAGCGCGTCGGTCATGACGGCAGCCCCCTCTCCCAGCACGTCGCGCGCGATGCGCTCCACCCGCCTCGCCATCTCGGCTGCAGCGCGTCGGGAGAAGGTCAGCATCATCATGCGGCGCGGGTCCGCACCGTTCAGGATCAGATGCGCGACACGATGCGCGAGCGTGTTGGTCTTGCCGGATCCCGCCCCCGCGATCACCAGCAAGGGAMCCGGCTGCGTGCCGACGCCGTGCTCGACCGCGCGGCGTTGCGCGGGGTTGAGCCTGTCGAGATAGCTTGGTGGCGCCAGCGAATCGAGAGCGAACATGTCTCATATTCGATCATTTTTCGCGTTTTGTTCGCAACGCAAAAGATCGGGAATAGGGCAGCCG
>NZ_JBFTZN010000350.1:0-5259 GCF_056406775.1 Allobosea sp. P1_A7 | reverse complement strand
GAGGTCGATGGCGAGCGTTCGAGCGTCAAGACCAAGCATCCGACGCTCAGCGATCCGGCCGTGCGCCAGGCGATCAACCTGCTGATCGACCGCGATTCGATCCAGAAATTCATCTATGGCCGCGGCGGCACGGCGACGGCGAGCTTCGTCAACGAGCCGAAGATGTTCAAGTCGAAGAAGCTGAAATATGAGTTCAGCGTCGAGAAGGCGAACAAGATCCTCGACGACGCCGGCTGGAAGAAGGGCGCCGACGGCATCCGCGAGAAGGATGGCAAGAAGCTGAAATACGTCTTCCAGACCTCGATCAACGCGCCGCGCCAGAAGACCCAGGCGATCATCAAGCAGGCCTGCCAACGCGCCGGCATCGATCTCGAGCTGAAGTCGGTGACCGCGTCCGTGTTCTTCTCCTCGGACGTCGCCAACCCCGACACCTACACCAAGCTCTACTGCGACATGGAGATGTACACCACGACGCAGCCGCAGCCTGATCCGGAGCGCTTCCTCAACCAGTTCACCTCCTGGGAGATCGCCAACAAGGAGAACAAGTGGCTCGGTCGCAACGTCTCGCGCTACGCCAGCAAGGAAGCGGACGACGCCTACAAGGCTGCGCAGAAAGAGCTCGACCCGGCCAAGCGCGCCGCGCTGCTGATCAAGGTCGATGAGGCCTTCTGCGAGGCCAACGTCATCCTGCCGCTTCTGTCGCGTACGCGCGTCGCCGCGGCGGCCAACAACCTGGTGCCGAAATATAGCGGCTGGGACAGTGACGTCTGGCGACTGGCGAGCTGGTATCGCAGCTAGTAGAAGCGGCCAATCCCTTAGCGAAAGCGCAATGCGCTCTCGCTAAGGGTGAGTACCGACCGTTCATTGACCGGCCGGAGCCGGATCATCGCAGGGGCGTCTTCGTCGCTCCCTGCATCCTTCGGTTCCGGTTTACGGTCCCGATCCGCACGCTGACAGAGACCTGTACATGGCGAGTTACCTCATAAGGCGATTGCTCATCGCCATTCCGAGCCTTCTAGGCATCAGCCTGATCCTGTTTACGGTTCTTGCGCTGGCGCCTGGCGACCCGTTCGAGGAGCTCGCGACCAATCCCAATGTGCCTCCCGAAGTCCGAATGGCGTTGCGCGCGAAGTTCGGGATCGATGATCCGGTCATGGTGCGCTATGTGCGCTGGCTGACGGCCATGGTGCAGGGCGACTGGGGCTTTTCCTTCGCCAGCCGAATCAATGTCGACGATCTCATCCTGCAGCGGGTCCCGACGACACTCTTCGTCGTTGGCAGCTCGCAGCTGCTGGCGCTTGCGATCGCGCTGCCGGTCGGCATCTATGCTGCGACGCGGCCTTATTCGGTCTTCGACCAGATCGCCAACACGCTCGCCTTCGTCGGTTTCTCGCTGCCGACCTTCTTCACCGGCCTGCTCTTCATCCTGCTGTTCTCGATCAAGCTGGACTGGCTGCCCTTCGTCTATCGCTCCGATATCGCGGCGACAGGCTGGCGCTGGTACTGGGAGATGATGCGGCAGGCGCTGATGCCGATCCTGGTGCTCGGTCTCTTTCAGGCAGCCTCCTATACGCGCTATGTGCGCTCCGCCGTGCTCGACGTCGTCAGGCTCGACTACGTCACCACCGCCCGGGCAAAGGGCCTCAGCGAGACGAAGGTGACGATCCGGCATGTGGCGCGCAACGCGCTGATCCCGGTCGTCACGCTGGTCGCGCTGCAGATGCCGGCGGTCTTCGGCGGTGCTATCGTCACGGAACAGATTTTCCGTGTGCCCGGCATCGGCTCGCTGCTGATCACGGCGATTCTCGCCAACGACACCCCTGTCGTCATGGCGGTGACCTTCGTCTTCGCCTGCCTCGTCGTTTTCTTCAACCTCATTGCGGATCTCCTTTATGGCTGGCTCGACCCTCGTATCTCCTTCCGCTGAGCCGACTTCCGGCTCGCCGGCGCGGAGCGTGTCGGTCTCGCCAGCGCGCGAGACCTGGCGCCGCTTCCGCCGACACCGCCTGGCAATGATCAGCACGATCGTGCTCGGCCTGCTTGTGCTCGGCGTCGTCATTGGCCCATGGCTCTGGCCTGTGGCGATCAACGATATCGACTTCGCGGCACAGCTGCAGACGCCGTCCTGGAGCCATCCGTTCGGCACCGACGATCTCGGCCAGGATATTCTGGCGCGGATGATCTATGGCGGGCGCATCTCGCTCGCAGTCGGCCTCGCCGCCATGGTGGTCGCCACGTTCGTCGGCGTCGTCGTCGGGGCGATCGCCGGCATGTCGCGCGGCTATGTCGACTCCTTCCTGATGTGGGTCACCGACCTCTTCCTGTCGCTGCCGCAGCTGCCGCTGCTGCTGCTGGTGATCTATCTGTTCCGCGAACAGCTCAAGGCCGTTTTCGGGCTTGAGGGCGGCGTCTTCGTCCTGATCGTTGTCGTCATCGGCGGGTTGCGCTGGATGCCTGTTGCCCGCCTGGTCCGGGCCCAGTTCTTCTCGCTGCGCGAGAAGGAGTTCGTGGAGGCGGCGCGTGCGTCGGGCGCGACGAAATGGCGGCAGGTCGTCAGCCACATCCTGCCCAACGCGATGGGACCGGTCATCGTTGCCGGCACCATCGAGGTGTCGTCCGCGATCATCGCCGAATCGACCCTGTCCTTCCTTGGTCTCGGCTTCCCGCCGGACATCCCGACCTGGGGGCGGATCCTGTTCGACGCCAAGGATCATCTCGATGTCGCTCCGCACTGGGCCTTGTTCCCTGGTGCCGCGATCTTCCTCACCGTTCTCTCGATCAACTTCATTGGCGATGGCTTGCGCGACGCGCTCGACCCGCGCCGCGTGATCTAGGAAAGACTGGAAAGCTTCAGCATGACCTCTCCCATTCTCTCCGTTTCGCATCTGACCACCTCGTTCCGTGTCGAGGGGCAGTGGCGCTCCGTGGTCCGCGACGTCTCCTTCGAAATCGGACCGAAGGAAACGGTGGCCGTCGTTGGTGAATCAGGCTCCGGCAAGAGCGTGACGGCGCTCTCGATCATGCGGCTGACACCGCCCGGCTCGAGCAAGATCRAAGGCTCGATCAAGCTCGGCGGCAAGGAACTGCTGACCTTGCCCGATGCCGATATGCGCCATATCCGCGGCAACGAAGTCGCGATGATCTTCCAGGAGCCGATGACGAGCCTGAATCCGGTGCTGACCATCGGCTTCCAGATCGCCGAGGCGCTGATCCTGCACCGCGGCCTGTCGCGCAGTGCGGCCGAGGCCGAGACGATCCGGCTGCTCGAGAAGGTCCGTATTCCGGCGGCGAAGTCGCGCTTCAACGAGTACCCGCACCGCTTCTCCGGCGGCATGCGCCAGCGCGTGATGATCGCGATGGCCTTGGCCTGTAAGCCGAAGCTCCTGATCGCGGACGAGCCGACGACAGCGCTCGACGTGACGATCCAGGCGCAGATCCTCGAGCTCATCAAGAGCCTGCAGGACGAGGAGGGCATGTCCGTTCTCTTCATCACCCACGACATGGGCGTTGTCGCCGAGATCGCCGACCGCACGGTGGTGATGTATAACGGCCAGGCGGTGGAGACTGGCGCCACCGAGGATATCTTCGCCCGCGCCACGCACCCCTATACCCGGTCGTTGCTTTCAGCGGTGCCGAAGCTGGGCTCGATGATTGGCCACAAGCGGCCGATGCGCTTCCCGGTGGTCGACCGCGCAACGGGGCTGTCGGACGTCCCGACCGAGACATCCGATACTGTGGCGCATGCCGAGCGTCCGGTGCTCGAGGTCAGCGGGCTCACCACCCGTTTCGAGATTCGCGCGGGGCTGCTCGGCGGCGTCAAGGGCCGGGTTCATGCGGTCGAGAACGTCTCCTTCAGCCTGCAGGCGGGCGAGACGCTGGCGCTGGTCGGCGAATCCGGTTGCGGCAAGTCGACGACGGGGCGTTCGGTGATGCGGCTGATCGAGCCGCTCTCCGGCTCGGTGCTGCTTGACGGCGAGGATGTGCTGAAGCTCGACCAGCGGACCCTGCGCGACCGGCGCAAGCGCATGCAGATGATCTTCCAGGACCCCTTCGCCAGCCTCGATCCGCGCATGAATGTGGGCGCRGCGATTGCCGAGCCGCTGCTGATCAACAAGCTCGCGACCCGCTCGGAGGCCCGCGACAAGGTCGCCGAGCTGCTGCGCCGCGTCGGGCTTCAGCCCGATATGGCAAGCCGCTTCCCGCATGAGTTCTCGGGCGGCCAGCGCCAGCGCATCTGCATTGCACGCGCACTCGCGGTCGAGCCGCGGCTGATCGTGGCGGATGAATCAGTCTCGGCGCTCGACGTCTCGGTCAAGGCGCAGGTGATCAACCTCATGCTCGAGCTGCAGGAGCGGATGAAGCTCGGTTATCTCTTCATCTCGCATGACATGGCGGTGGTCGAGCGCGTCAGCCACCGGGTGGCGGTGATGTATCTCGGCGAGATCGTCGAGATCGGCCCGCGCGAGGCGATCTTCGGCAATCCGCAGCACCCCTACACCAAGCGGCTGCTTGCGGCAGTGCCTGTGCCGGATCCGGCACGGCGCCTCGAGAAGCGCCCGGTCTCGAACGACGAGATCAAGAGCCCGGTGCGTGCGCCCGACTACGTCCCGCCGGTCCGCCAGTTCCGCGAGGTCTCACCCGGCCATGCCGTGATGATCTGGGGCGAGGAATGGGAAAAGCCGGCTGTGGTGGCGAAGGTGGCGTGAGGCCGTCGAAGCGAAGGACCTTGCCCTTTGCTTCCCAGACATAGCTCATAACCGCCGGGCCAGACGCTGGCCCGGCGGTTTTTATGTCCCGGGGTCCAGGCCACCTGATGATATGAAGCAGGCCTTCGCTTACACGATTTGGCAGAAGCAGTTGTGAACTGCTCGGGGTCGTTGAGCCGGATCGACCGGCCGCCGATCCGCCTGGCTTGTTACGCCTTGAATACGTTTGCGCCACTTACTCCGTGTCGCGCACAGGCGTTGCGCGTGTCCACGATCAGATGGGCGTGCTCGACCAGAAGCCGGTAGTCGACGATGTCGTGATCCGTCGCGATCAGAACGGCATCGAAGCTAGCCAGAGCTTCCGCATCGAGCGCCGGGATCCCTTTCTTTCCGGTCAGCTCCGGGTATTCGCGCGTCGGCCGGATCACTGGCACATGGGGGTCGTGGAACGCGACATGGGCGCCCCGCTTTTCGATCAGCTCGATCAGTTTGAGCGCGGGGCTTTCCCGCATGTCGTCGATATTCTTCTTGTAGGCGATGCCGAGTACGAGGA
>NZ_JBFTZN010000349.1:0-9554 GCF_056406775.1 Allobosea sp. P1_A7 | reverse complement strand
TCGCTGTCCTTGGCCTTCCTCTGCCTGGTTTCGAAAGCGGAATAGCAGCATCTGCGCTTGTGCTTGGCCTGATGGTCGCCTTCGCCGTGCGCGCGCCGCTCTGGATCGCCGCCGGTCTCGTCGGGGCGTTCGCCGTCTTCCATGGCTATGCGCATGGTCGTGAGGTGCCGGACGCCGCGGAGGCGGTAACGTTCTTCGTCGGCTTCGTTGTCGCGACAGGCCTGCTTCATCTCGCTGGCATCGGGATGGGCCTGCTGACGCGCTGGAACTGGGGCTCGGTCCCCGTCTGCGCCGCAGGCGCCGCCATCGCGTGCACCGGGATCGCCTTTCTGACCGGCACGGTGTGACGCTCATCGAGGCGCGGTGGCACCCAGCCGGATCACTCAAGCCAGTCCTCAGGAGCGCTCGCATGAAAAAGGCAAACTACGCGTCGCTGCTCGCCGTTGGATCATGTCTGGCAGTATCGGCAAGCGCACAGCAGGCTGCTCCGCCTGCGACGAGCCCGTCCGTCGTTTATCTCAACCAAGCTTGGTCGCAGGAAGATCGCGAGTGGTATTATAATTTCTCGCAGGGTTCCGCGATTATTACGTACGATCTTTATCTGAACCTGGAAGTCGCCAACAGCCAGGATTTGTTTCGATCCGACGCGAACAACAAGGCCCACGGACTTACCCCCCAATCCGCGAGCGCCAATAACWGGGATGGCTTGCCGATCGGCGTCACCAAGACCGCTGTTTCTGAAACCGTAAAGGGTTGGCCGGCTGGTGATTATGCTGGTCTGACCTGCGCCGCCTGCCATCAGGGGCAGCTGAACTACAAGGACAAGGCCATTCGCATTGATGGCGGCATCGCGACCGCGTTCGATATACAGAGGATGATTCAGAGCCTGAACGATGCGGTGCAGGCGACTTTGACCGATGCGGCGAAATTCGACCGTTTGGCGGGGCGGCTCGGAGCCACTGCCCCTGACGGGAAGGACAAGCTGCGCAAACGGGTTGAGAGCGAAGCGGAGCGGGTGAATCAGTATGCCACCCGAACGTCCCGCACTTCGCACCCATGGGGTCCCGGCCGCAWGGACGCGCTCTCGCTGATCATCAATCGCACGACCGCGACACTACCGGGAATCCCCGAGAACTGGGCGATGGCAATTGCACCGGTCAAACCGCCGTTCCTATGGAACGCTCCGCAGGGATTATGGACACAGTGGGGCGCGTTCGCCCAGAATCCGATCGGTCGCAATTTTGGAGAAACGCTGGGCGTCTACCTGCCGGTTGACCTGAGCTCCAAATCTCCCGCCGAAGGACTGTTTCAGTCCAACGCAGCCATCCTCGATCTTGGGCGGGTCGAGAAGCAACTGGAACGACTGGCGCCGCCAAGTTGGCCGGAAGAGGTGTTCGGCAGGATCGACCGTGACAAAGCGAAGGTGGGCAAGGGCTTGTTCGTGGAGCTTTGCGCGAGCTGCCATAATGCCTGGCCTTATCGCTGGACCGAACCGAACAAACACGGGAAGCAATTCGTCCTCGTTGGACTGACTCCACAGACATATGTAGGCACCGACAGGGCCCAGATCGAGGCGCCGAAGCCACTGGCGTTTACCGGCGAATTGAGCAAATTCCTGCCCCCCGAATTCCGCGGCCAACCGTTCTTGCCGCCGATGCTGTTGAACGCACTGATTGGTGACGAGGTGCGCGGCCTGGCGATTGCAAAGCTCAAGCTCACCGAAGCCCAGCTATTGGACCTGCGCGGTTATCGCGAGCTTCCTACGCCACGCCCGGCGGAACATGTCTACAAGGCTGCTCCGCGGGACGGGGTCTGGGCTACACCGCCATTCCTGCACAACGGGTCGGTGCCCAACCTCTACGAGATGCTGATACCGGCGGCAGAACGCACCAAGAAATTCTACCTCGGCGGCGACTTCGATCCCGTCAAGGTGGGCCTCGATACCACCGCGACGTCCGGGACCTTCCTCGTGGATACGTCACTGTTGGGGAATTCGAACGCTGGTCACTCGTTCCAGAACGGGCCGCGCGGAAACGGCATCATCGGCCCCTTGCTGGCGGAACAGGAGCGCTGGGCGCTTGTCGAGTACCTGAAATCCATTCCGGAGGAGCCCGGCCGCGTGACGCCGTTCGGAGGCCCAGCGCAAGCCAGCCTTCCCCCGAGGCCGTGACCTTCGGGGCGCGTGGGGAATCGTCCGGCATCAGGCCGGGCGGTCGCGAGGTTTTGACAGCGTAAACGGGAGCCGGGCGATGTCCGATCATATCGATGGGCCGAGGCAGATCGGCGACCCCTCGGCCGATCTCACTGACCTGTTCGCGTTCACGAGCCCCGAAAACCCGGCTCGTACGGTGCTGGCCGCCAATGCCTTTCCGACCTGTGGTGCGGACGCGATCTTCTCCAATGCTGTCGGCTTCGCAATCGTGGTTCGTCGCGCGAAGGTAGCCGGGGTTGGCGAGGCAACGAAATTCGAGACGAGCGACCCGGAAATCCGGTTCTCCTGTCGGTTCGACGCGCTGGAACATGGCGCGGCCGGACAGCCTCCGATCCAGCGTGGCACCTGCACCCTGCCTGATGGTCAGACGCTTCGTTTCGTCGTCAACGACGAGCGCGGTGCGTCCACGCCCGATGGCGTCTTCAGGGTCTATGCGGGGGTGCGGTCTGATCCATTCATCCTCGCGTGGCTGCTCGGGGGCGATGGCATGAGGAAGTTCGAGAACCTCCTGTACAACGACAACGTGCTCTGCATCGCTATCGAATTTGATACGCAACGTGTGCTCGATCCCGACAGGGGGTCTCTTTTTGGAGTGATCGCCGAGACGGTGCCGTTGCCGCATGCCGGCGCTCTTGTTGGGCACGAACCGCCACGCCTCGATTGGGTCGGCCGTCCCGAACAGACCAATGTCCGGCTCAACAATGGTGGGCTGGCCGGCGTACTTCATGCTGTTCGACGTGGCGAAGCCGATCACCGATACGAGCCATTTCGAAATCGAAAGAAGCACGCTGAACGGAAAACCCTATCAGACCGGCGGCGGACGCACCGTCGATGCCGATGTCATCGATGTGCTTCTGACCTGGCTGGTGAATCGCGACCGCACCCACCTCCAGGGCGGTACGACCAAGGCAACGAAGCCCGGCACCAGGAATTTCCCCTACTTCGCCACACCCAACACCGACTTGCAGACCATCATGGAAACCGTCGAGCTCAGTGCTCCACCCGACCGGATCTGGGACTTGATCGGACCATTCGGCGGCACCTGGCACCCGCTGGTCGCCCAGATCGTGCTGACGGGCACGGGTGTTGGCCAATTGCGCACGATCCAGACGACGGAAGGCAAGCAGATCATCGAACGTCTCGACGCAAGCGACAGCACGGCCAGATTCTACCGCTATACAAATATCGCAGGGCTGCCGGTGGCGAATTACACGGGAATGCTCTCGGTCAAGCCGAGTGGCTCAGGCAGCACCGTCGAGTGGCGCGCACAATTCGTTCCGAACGGCCAAGGCACGATTATCGTCAAGACGATCGTGTCGACGCTGTTCAAGACCGGGCTCGATAGCCTCAAGTCGCGCTTTTGAGGACAGGGGTATGATTGCGCAAGCAGAGTCCGACAACGTGGTCTTTCAGACCACGGACGGCGAGATCGCCGCGATTAATCTCAATAGCGCGCGCCTGCGTTCCTGGACGCGTTTCGATCAGGATCCGCAACGAACGGGCGTCTCCGAAACCGTACTCGAACATGAGCAACTGACGGCGCAACTCCTGGGCGACTTGTCCGCATTCGACCGCATGGAAACGCTGGCCGATCTGCTGGCGCGGCTCGACCCCTCGTCGCCACGGACCGCATTGATCCGGGCCCAGGTCGCGTCAGCCCTGCACCGTTTTGCCGAGGCGCGGGGACATGTGGCGCAAGCGAGCCTCGGCGAGGCTTCAGCGGCGGAAAATCTACTGCTGACGATCGATCAGGCCTGCGGCACCGCGCTGGACGCGGTGCTGGAGAAGCGGCGCCGTATCGCGGAGCAATCCGGGCTCTTGCCGGATCAGGTGGCGCTCGGCGCCCTGCTGGCCGATCTCGGGGACTTTGCCGGCGCCGACCAAATCTACCGGCAGGCGCTCCGCGACTACCGCGAGGTGTCGCCATTCCCCGTGGCCTGGGCCTGCTTCCAGCTCGGCGTGCTCTGGGGCGAACTCGTGCCGGAACCCGATTTGGCCCGCGCCGAGCGCTGGTACCGAAAGGCCGTCGCCTGCTTGCCCTGCTATGTGAAGGCCCGCGTGCATCTGGCCGAAATMCAGGCCGGTGACGGCCGGACGAGGGAAGCTGAAGCCACTCTTGTTCCCGCCATTGCAAGCGGCGACCCCGAAGTGCTCTGGCGCCTAGCCGATACGCTGGCCGTCTCCGACGAGAGGCGCAGCGAGGCCGACGCGTATCTGGACGCCGCACGCTCAGGCTTCGAAGCGCTCCTCGCCAGGCATCTGCTGGCCTTTGCCGATCATGGCGCCGAGTTCTACGCCGGCAGCGGTGGCGATGCTCGGAGAGCCTTCGAACTGTCGCGGATCAATCTCGAGAACCGACCGACGCTACGCGCCTTCGAGCAGGCTCATGAGACCGCCATTGGCGCTGGCGAAACCGAGGCCGCCGCCGCGATCGCCGCGTCGGCGCGTCGACGCTGGGCCCCCACGGCCGCGTTCCGACTGTCGTCGCTGGCACGACACGGTGCTGCCGAAACCGATGGAGCCGTCGCATGATGATCGACCGTCGCAGGTTCGTAGCGGGCGCAGGCCTGGCTGCCGTCACACCCGCCATCGCCTTGTCCTTGCCGCAACCTTCTCCGGCGCCGGCGACCGCAATCGCGCCTGTCCTGATGATCGCCGGCTGGAGCAATCCGGACGACGGCGACACGGCGGAGCAGGTGTGGCTGCGCGTCGGTCATGGATGGCGAACGGCCTGGCGATGATGAGACGAGGGCTCTGACGACGACACGGAAAGCTATGTGCGGAGAATCACCTTGGCCGACACGATCAAGCTATCCGTCAATGGCGAGGCACGTGTCCTAAGTATTGACGATCCCAATATGCCGTTGCTCTACGCGTTGCGCGAGCAGCTTGGCCTGCATGGCTTGCACTACGGCTGCGGGCTCGGTCAGTGCGGAGCTTGCACCGTGCACTATTACGGGGAAGCGTTGCGTAGCTGCCTCATGCCGGTCTCGGCGGTCGCCGGGGCCGAGATCGTGACCCTGGAAGGCCTGGGGACGGCGGAAAAGCCGCATCCGGTGCAGCAGGCCTTCATCGACGAACAGGCTGCCCAATGTGGCTACTGCATCAACGGCATGATCATGCAGGCGGCCGCGTTTCTTTCGACCACGAAGCGGCCGACGGAGGAACAGGCCCGACTGGCACTGGCGAGTAACCTCTGCAAATGCGGCACACATGTCCGGATACTGCGCGCCGTGATGCGCGCCGCCGAGCAGATGTCATGAGGGCGGGGGGGCAGATCTCCGGGGCGCCACTCTCTCGTCGTGCAGTCTTGACCTATGGCGGAGCGCTCGTCGTAACGTTCGAAGCCCTGCGATCACCGTCATGGGCGCAAGCCCCACCCGCGGCGAACGGCGGCGCGGCAGACGAAGTCGGCGGGTTCATCGCGATCGGTGCCGACGGGCTCGTCACGATCAAATCCGGGAAGGTCGAGCTCGGCACCGGTGCGCTTACCGCCATCGCCCAGATTGCGGCCGAGGAGCTGTCCATCCCGATGGGCCGGGTAACGATGATCCAGGGTGATACCGAACTCACGCCCAACCAGGGGCCCACCTATGCCAGCCTGACCATTCAGGACGGTGGCATGCAGATTCGCCGTGCTGCGGCCACCGCACGCGCCGCATTGCTCGATCAGGCTGCAATTCGCCTCAAGGTCGCCAAGGACATGCTCGAGGTGCGCGACGGCGTGATCACGCCCCGGCAAGGCGGCCAGGGCCTGTCATATGCCCAACTGGTCGGCGAACGTCGGCTGACGATCAAGGTCGATCCCGCCGCGGCGCTGAAGGACCCGAAAGATTACACGATCGTCGGCACGCCCGTGCCTCGCCTTGATATTCCCGCGAAAGTCCTTGGCAGGTTCACCTTCATCCAGGATTTCACGTTGCCTGGCATGCTGCACGCGCGGATGGTTCATCCAGCGGCGCTCGGCGCCAAGCTCGAAGCCTGGAACGACGCCGCCTGCCGCAAGATCACGGGCTATGTGCGGACGGTCCGCAAGGGCGACTTTCTGGCCGTAGTCGCCGGCAATGAATGGGCGGCCATCCGGGCATCGACCGCGATCGTCGCGACCTGGTCGGCCTGGGCAGGCCTGCCCGACGAGGCCAGGCTGTTCGAATATGTTCGCAGCTCGAAAGTCGTCCGCAATGAGGTCCTACAGAACACCGGCGATACGACCGGCGACGAGAGGGCGAGCGGCAGAATAATCGAAGCGACCTACGACCTGGCCCTCAATACGCATGGCTCGATCGGCCCGTCCTGCGCGGTGGCCGATTTCAAGGATGGTGTTCTCACTGTCTGGACACCGTCACAGGCGAGCCACCTGCTGCGGTCGCAACTCGCCACCATGCTGGGACTGTCGCAGGAGCGCGTGCGCTGCATCTTTGTCGAAGGCGCAGGATGCTATGGCCGCAACGGAGCCGATGATTGCTCGTCCGAAGCCGCGTTGCTTGCAAAGCTGCTCGGCCGGCCGGTCCGGTTGCAATGGATGCGAAGCGACGAACATGGCTGGGATCCGAAGGGGCCGCCGGTCCTGCTCGATTACCGCGCCAGTCTTGATGATCAGGGCCGAATTGCCAGCTGGCAATCCGACATCTTCCTCAGCGAACGACCGATGCAGCGCTCGGGTGCGACGCTCCTGGCGGCCACTCTCGCGAAACTGCCGAAATTCGGGTCGGGAGCCGGGGTGTATAATCCGGGCCTCGGCATCCCCTATGCCTTGGCCAACAGCAAGCTGACCGCGCATTGGCTCGCCGACACGCCGCTCCCGGCGGCATGGATTCGCGCGCCTGCACGCCTGCAGAACACGTTTGGCAATGAGAGCTTTCTCGACGAGATTGCGGCCGCAACGGCTGTCGATCCGTTCGATATCCGCACCCGGAATCTCAAGGACCCGCGCGGGCTCGAGCTGCTCGAGAGCCTGCGGAACCTCGCGCAGTGGGAGCCGCGCGGCTCGCGGCCGCGCGATGGCGGCATGCTGGTGCGGGGGCGGGGCGTGTCCTACGCCAAATACGAGCTGGTCCGGACCTATGTCGGGATCGTCGCCGATGTGACGGTCGATTGGTCGGACGGCCGGATCAAGGTCGATCGCGTCTTCGTCGTTCACGACTGCGGCCAGATCATCAACCCTGACGGGCTGCGCAATCAGATCGAAGGCAACGTCGTCCAGACGATCAGCCGGACGCTGGTCGAGCAACTCACCTTCAGCCGCAGTGCGGTCACGAGCCTCAACTGGGGTAGCTACCCCATCCTGACCTTTCCGAACGTCCCTCAGGTCATGATCGACCTGATCGACCGGCCAAACGAAGCGCCATGGGGAGCGGGCGAGCCGACTACTTCCGTCGTGCCCTCGGCCATAGCGAATGCGGTCTTCGACGCGACCGGCGTGCGCTTGCGATCGGTGCCGTTCAGAGCGGCCAAAGTTCTGGCGGCTATGCGCCTGGCGAAAGCGAGATAGCGGGATGAGCACCGTGGAAGCACAGGATCACGAAGGAGAGGACTACGTCTCCTCCGCTTTTCGGCGTGAAAACGTCGCCATCGTGGGCAGCCCCGACGAAATCCGAAGGGTCGCCGCAGAAGGCGTGAGCGGCGCCATGGCCGTTGCCGGCCTGGCGGTGGCCGCCATCCTCGTCATCTGGTTCGCCTTCCTCCTGTTCATCTATCTCCCGCGAGGCGCTGTTGACTGATCTGACAGGCGAATCCGAACGAAGATGGGCCTGGGTCGTCACCGGGGTCATGGTCCTCGTGCTTGCGGTGATCACGTTCAACGGCGTGCACTGGGCCGTGCAACCCCCGTCGAATGTCGAAACGATCGATGCGGATCGCCTCCATCTCGCCGGGGAGTTTGTCGAGACCAATCTGGGCACCGAGGTCGTGGCGGATCAATCGGTGGTCGTGCGCGTCGTCGCCGAGCAATATTCGTTCGTGCCGGCCTGCATCGTCGTTCCCACCGAGACCAGGGTGGTTTTCCGCGTCACCAGCCCCGACGTGGTGCATGGCTTCCTGATCGCCGGCACGAATGTGAACAGCATGGTGGTGCCCGGGTTGGTGAAGGTCGTCGATCGCCTCGAATTCGCCCGATCCTATGGCGGCAGATTGCGAGCGTCCTGTGCAGGGTAGCAACCGCCTCGTGCTCGCCCATTTCTGGACCGCCTTTGCGGTCTTCGCCGTCATGATTCCGCTCGGCGCCTGGCAGATGCTGGTGCGTAGCCCGCTGCATCGGTGGATAGACCCGGAACTCTACTACCGGGCGGTCACGGCGCACGGCACCTCGCTCGCCTATGTCTTCCCGACGCTCGTCGCGATGGGCTTTGGCTATGCGGTCTGCGCGGTGTCGCTCGGCCGGCCGATGCACGGGGCGCGGCTTGCCTGGGCGTCTCTCGGACTGGTGATCGCCGGGGGCGTGCTGGCGATCGCAACCGTGGCGGCCGGCAAGGCGACTGTTCTCTACACCTTCTATCCACCGCTGCTGGGCAGTGCATATTACTACCTGGGCATCCTGATTGCGGTGATCGGTTCATGGATCTGGGTCGGCCTGATGATCTCGCATTTCAGGCGCTGGAAGCGTGATTATCCGGATCTCCCGGTTCCGCTGGCGATGTTTGCCACCACGGCCGGCGCATTGCTCTGGGCCTGGACGTCATTGGGAGTCGGGGCGGAGATCGTCTTTCTGATCCTGCCCAATGCCTTCGGCTGGACGGACACGATCGACCCCGCCCTTGCGCGTCTGCTGTTCTCCTGGACCTTGCATGCCATCGTCTACTTCTGGCTGATCCCCACCTATATCGCCTTCTACGTGCTGCTGCCGCAGGCCGCCGGCGGCCGGCTCTACAGCGACAAGATGGGCCGGATCGCCTTCCTGCAACTGCTGATCTTCGCGATGCCGATCGGCCTTCATCATCTCTTCGCCGATCCGCAGATCGGTGCCGGCTTCAAGTTTCTCCATGCCGTGTTCACGGGAATGGTGGCGGTCCCCACACTGCTCACGATTTTCACCATTTGCGCCTCGCTAGAAATCGCGGGCCGCCTGCGGGGCGGCCGCGGCCTTTTCGGCTGGATCGCCGTTCTGCCATGGGACCGCCCACTGGTGCTGGCTTCCGTGCTTTCGCTGGTCATGCTGGGCCTGGGCGGGGCCAGCGGCCTGATCAACATGAGCTATGCGCTCAACCTGACGATCCACAACACCCAATGGGTCACCGGGCATTTCCACCTGATCTATGGCGGGGCGATCGTGATCATGTATTTCGCGATTGCCTATGAACTCTGGCCGCGCCTGACCGGTCGCCCGCTCGCATCGCCGCATCTCGTC
>NZ_JBFTZN010000348.1:0-5456 GCF_056406775.1 Allobosea sp. P1_A7 | reverse complement strand
GGATCTGACGATCATCAACGCTGTGATCGCGGTGATCGATGGGGCAGGGCTGCGCGATCGGGTATGGATCGGTGTGCGCGACGTCCTGCAGGTCGCCCACGCCCGGCTCCAGATGCCGGGCATCCGGGTGCTCGCCTTCCTTCCCGATAGGGCAAACCCGGACCATTTCGCGGCAGCCGGAGCGAGCGCCTTCCGGATCTGGGAAGGCGGTCTCGACGGAACGGTCGCGACAGGCCTGCTCGGGCATGTGCCGGTCTGGGTCACGGCGGGAGGGAGCGGAACCGGGCGCCGTGTCGGAGATGTCGATGCCGATGGCCTTGCTGCCATCCTGGAGAAGTCGCCGCAGGCCGTGCTGCTCAACGACCCCGACCTGCTCGTCGGAACACAAAACCGCGTGGCGTCGTGATGCCGGGCCGTCATTTCCTGACCAAGCTGGCGCGCGGCCTCCTGACGGTTTGGCTGATCGTGACCCTGACCTTCGTCGCGCTGAACCTGTCGGGGGACCCGATCGATGCCCTGGTCGGAGACCAGGCCTCGCCCGAACTCATCGCGCATTACCGCGAGAAATTCGGGCTCGATCGACCCCTCTGGCAGCAATACGTCTCCTATCTCGCCGGCATCGCACAGGGCGATTTCGGCCTCTCGCTCTCCGATCAGCGCCCGGCGGTGGAGCTGATCGCAGGTGCGCTCCCCCATACGCTGCGGCTTGGACTGACGGCCTTCGTGCTTGGCCTCATTCTTGGTGTCGGCTTCGGCATCGTCGCGGCGCTGAACCGCAATCGGCCGGTGGACCGGCTGGTGATGAGCTTCGCCGTGCTCGGCTTCAGCCTGCCGAATTTCTTCCTCGGCATCCTGCTGATCCTGCTGTTCTCGCTGCATTGGCGGCTGCTGCCGAGTTCGGGCGACGCGACGGCCCTGCACCTGATCCTGCCTGCCGTGACGCTGGGCACGCATTTTGCGGGTACATTCGCGCGGTTCACCCGCTCGGYGATGCTTGAGGTCCTGAACAAGCAATATGTAGTGGCGGCCCGCGCCAAGGGCGTGCCCAGCATCCGCCGCGTGCTCTGGCATGCCCTGCCCAACGCCGCGATCCCGATCGTCACCATCATCGGGCTCAAGCTCGGCGATCTCGTCGCGGGCTCGATCATCGTCGAGACGGTGTTTGCGGTCCCTGGCGTCGGTCGGCTTCTCGTCAACGCGGTCACGTCGCGCGATTTCGCGCTGGTCCAGGCGATCCTGATCATGGTCTCGGTCACCATGATCCTCGCCAATCTCGCGGTCGACGCGATCTACACCCTGATCGATCCGCGCATGCGCGCCGCACGTTCGGAGAACTGAGATGGCGATGCCATGGTCCTTCCGTCGGGCTGACGACACTCCGGTGCGTGCGGAAGCGCGCTATCCCGTCCTCGTCGTCGTTGCCCTTGTCCTGCTGGCGCTGATCGTTGTCGTCTTTCTCTTCGCGGACTGGCTGGCGCCCTATGACTACCGCGCGCAAGCGCTGCTCAAGCGCCTCAGGCCGCCGGTCTTCCTGGGTGGGACGACGGATCATCTTCTCGGCACCGACGAACTCGGCCGCGATGTCCTGAGCCGCCTGATCTACGCCATCCGCTTCAGCGTGCTTGTCGCACTCGGGGGCACCTTGATCGGCGCCCTGATCGGCACGGCGCTCGGGTTCATCGCGGCGCATTTCCGCGGCTTCGTCGAGGAAGCGATCATGATGCTGGCCGACGTCCAGGCCTCGCTTCCCTTCATGATGATCGCGCTCGCGCTGATCGCCATGTTCGGGGGTGGCTTCCTGCTTTTCATCGCCATCATGGGGTTCTACGGCTGGGAGGTCTTTGCGCGGCTGACGCGGGGCGTCGTCATCGCCGCAAACACGCAAGGCTATGCGACGGCCGTGGTCGCGCTCGGCGCGCCGGCGCGCCATGTCTATCTCCGGCATATCCTGCCCAACATCCTGAGCGTGCTGATCGTTCAGTTCACGCTCAACTTTCCGCAGGTGATCCTGCTCGAAACCTCGCTCAGTTTCCTTGGCCTCGGCATCCGCCCGCCTCTGACCAGCCTTGGCCAGATGCTGGGGGCAGGGCGCGCCTACCTGACCACCGCATGGTGGATCGCGATCCTGCCCGGCATGGCGATCTTCCTGACGACCATGTCGATTTCGATCATCGGCGACTGGGTCCGCGACAGGCTCGACCCGACGTTGCAATCACGCTGAGCGAGCAGGCACGGCCCCTGCCATCGTTCGGACTGGTTGCGTCACGGCCAATATTTCGGTTGCACCTGCACAGTGGCCGCCGCCAAATGTGCGGATGCAGCAGGAGGAATCGCCGTGCGTGGCACAGGCAGCTGGCAGGTCGTTGCGCAGGCGGAGGCAGGCACCCCGGCAGGCAAGCCGCCTGACGCCGTCTACGAGGCCCGTTCGCTGTCCGACTGCGGCGATGGACCAGGGTCCGACTGGCCCCACCGCACGGCCAAACGACTGATTCAAGAGCCGGCCGATGTCGCGATCACGGCTGCACTGGCTGAGATCGGCGCGCTTGCCGGCGCCGACCGGGCCTGGATGTTCGAATACGACGCCGCGCTGCTGCGCTTCCGGAACACCCATGAATGGAGCAGGCAGGGCGTTCGCTCCTTCGTCGAGGACCTGCAAAACACGCCGGTGACGATGATTGCCTGGCTGCAGCAGTTCCTGGTCTCGGGCAAGGCCGTGATGATCAATCGGGTTGCCGACTTGCCGCGTCCGGCCCGCCAGCTCCAGGTCGAGATGCTGCGCCAGGGCGACCAGAGCGTGCTCAGCGTGCCAGTCTTCCATGACGGGCAGTTGCGCGGCTGTATCGGTTTCGACGCGACCACCGCAGTCCGGTGCTGGCTGCGGGCGGATATCAGGGCGCTGTTTCAATGCGCGGAACTGATCGCGCTGGCGCGTTACGGATCGCACCGCAGCGAGCAGGCGCTGGCCGACCCGGCGAGGGCGTTCGCACCGTTGATCCATCTGCGCCGGCAGGGGCAGATCATCGGCGTGGAGCCGCATGCCATTCTCGGCGTCCGCTCGGCGCGCGACTATGCGAAGGTCTGGCTGAAGGACGGCTCGACGGTCCTCGACCTGCGCCCGCTTGCGCTCTGGACCGGGCTGCTGCCTTCGGCCTCCTTCCTGCGCGTCCACCGCACCGCGATCGTCAACCTGCAGCATGTCAGCGGGCTCGACCGACGCGACGGGAATGCCTGGAAGATTGCGCTCGGCCAGCTCGCGGACACCTGGCCCGTGTCGCGCCCCTACCGGCAGGAATTGCGGCAGCGACTCGGGATTTAAGCGCCGGCCGCTTCACGTAACGTAACCTCCTGCCGGTTTACCGATTTCTCACGATGAAACCGATCGGCAAGGGCATTCATCGAACCRGCATGTCGGTTGGTCGAATTGGGCTTGCCTCCCGCCCGGCACGCCAACCCGATAGGCGAACCGATCAACCGATTCACGCTTTGCCCATGCCGCTCCACCGCACCGTCACCGCTCCCACCTCCAGACGCATCCCGGGACGTAAGGCGGCAAGGTTCGCCGTCATCTCCCTGGTGGCCGTCGTGCTCTCCGCAGGCTGGCAGCGCCAGGCCGCTGCCGAAGATCTGGCCCTGAAGGATGCGGCATCGATGGCCGGCGTCGCGATGTTCCTGAACGCGCGCGCTCCGGGGCTGATCCTCGCCGTCGTCAGGGGCGAGGACAGCGTCATCGCGGGCTATGGCGAAACGGCGCCAGGCAGCGGCAAGGAGCCCGACGGCCGATCGATCGTCCGCGTCGGTTCGGTTTCAAAGGTCTTCGCGGCCGATGTGCTTGCCGCGATGGCTACAACCGGGCAGCTCGCCCTCGACGCTCCGCTCAGCCGCTATGCCCCGCCCGGCAAGACTCCGCTGGATTACGCCGACCGGCCGATCACGTTGCTCGACCTCGCGACGCATTCGGCCGGACTGCCGCGCGAAATGGCCGATCCAGCGACGCCGGCGGAAGAGAAGAACCCGTTCGCGACCTTTAAGGCATCCTATTACTGGGACTGGATCTCGGGTCATCGCCCGGCCTACCGCCCCGGCACCACCGCGATGTACTCAAATTTCGGCTTCGGCCTGCTGGGCGACGCGCTCGGCAGGGCCGGTGGCAAGCCCTTTGCCGAACTGGTGCGCGAGCGCATTACCGCGCCGCTCGCCATGGCGGACACGGGCCTGCGTCTCTCGGAGGTTCAGACGCCCCGGCTGATGACCGGGCTCGACTCGTTCGGCAAACCCGATCCGAACTGGGAGGCGAGCGAGGTGATGCAGGCCAGTGCCGGCATCTACACCACCGCCGACGATATGGTAAAATGGATGCGCTGGCATCTGGCCGATGACGCGGCCGGGCGCCCGGCGCGGACACTCGCGCATGCTCTCTGGCGGCCCCATGACGGGCTTGCGCGCCTCGTCGGCGTCGAAGCCGCGGATTCCGACGGGATGGGGCTGGGCTGGATCGTCAGCCCGGCGCGCGAACGCGTGCCGCTGCTGCTCGGCAAGAGCGGCGGCATTGGTGGCTTCATGAGCTATGTCGTGCTCTCGCCCAACCGCAAGCTCGGCATCTTCGTCGTCGCCAGCCGCGTCGACTTCGCCATGTTCGGAGGGATACGGCAGGCGGTCCGGGATCTCGCTGCCGAACTCGTGCCCGCGGCGGAAGGGCGCTGAGCGTTGCGGACGGCAGGGGCATGACGGYGGCGCGGCCGAGCCTGGCCTTTGAAATCAGCCGGCGTCCTGACCCGACGCCGGTTGCAAGCCTATTCGGATATCACGGCGCGGCATTGTCGCAGAAGCGGGCTGCGCTGCGCTCGTCCACGGCCATCGCCGGGGTTTTGGCCGGGAGCGTCATGCTCGGCGCCATCCTGATCGGCGCATATCCGGCCGCAGCCCAGTCGCTGGGCGGCGGCGGCGCGGGCGGCCGCCATGGCGTCAGCAAGCCTGTCGCTGGCGGAGCGGGCGCCGGCTCGGGATTGTTCGCAGGCGGGGGAGGCGGCGGCGGCGGCGGCCGGCACGGCGACAAGCGCAGCGTTACTGCCAACGGCGGCCAGGGCGGAGCCGGCGGTAGCGGCGCGCATGCCAAGGGCGGCGGCGATGGCGGCGGTGCCGGTGCCATCGGCTTCGACGGCAGGAGTGGTTCCGGCCCGCTACCGGGCGGCCAGGCGATCACGGGCGGTGCCGGCGGGGCAGGCGCGGTTGGCGGAGACGGCAGCGACGGCCAGCCCTTCGGTGGCATCTGGGGGCATGACAGCGGCAGCGGCGGCGGCGGTGGCGGCGGTGGTACTGGCGCGATCCTGAGTGATCCGAGCGCRAGTTTCGTCACCGCGCCGATTCTCGGTGGCAGCGGTGGCGCGGGCGCGAGAGGCGGCAAGGCCGGCACCGGTGCCGTCGGCCTGGTTGGGCCGATCCCAGGGGCAGGCTACGGC
>NZ_JBFTZN010000347.1:0-5478 GCF_056406775.1 Allobosea sp. P1_A7 | reverse complement strand
GTCCTGGTGTGACGCCGCCCTTCTCTGTCGGCAGCAGGAAGGCGCCGTCAAAGCTGAGCTGGCCCTCCTCCCCCGTCACGGTGGCCTTGGCGCGCAGGCGACCATCCGGCTCGATCGTTCCGGTCGCGAGGCGCAACGAGGAGCCGCCGACCTCGCCCTCCATGCGCCATGGGCCGGCAAGGCTGACCGCGGTGAGTTCCGCAGCGATCGGCGACACTGTGACGGGGGCCTTGCCCGCCTCCCGCCAGATCAGCGCCGAGCGGCGCACGCTGAAATGGTCGAGGCTGGTCTGCACAGGCAGGCCCGCACCAATCGGATGCGGCAGCAGCACCGCGCCTGCATCATTGGCGACAAGAGAGAGCGTCGCGCCTTCGACATCAGCGTCGGAGAAACGGAACTCGCCACGCGCAAGCGCGGTCAGTGCAAGCTCGACGGTGAGATGCTCGATCGTCGCGTGGCTCGCCTGTCCACCTTGATCGCCGATGCGGACATCGGCCAGGGTCAGCCGCGGCGACGGCAGCAACCTCAGGCCGATGCCACCGGCAACGCGCGTCTCCGCGCCGAGCGTAGCGCTGAGGCGCTCCTCGATCTGCGGTCGATACAGTCGCCAATCGACAAAGCCCGGTCCGATCAACGCGGCCAGCAATGCCAGCACCAGGAGACCGGCCAGAACGGTCAGGGTCTCACGCACCTTTGAGCATCATCCCTCTTGTCGGCGGTTATGCGATCTTGCCGCCAACTCGCGGCGAGATCACGACATTCCAGTTCCCGATGCCGCCGCGCAAGCTGTCTGGATGTCACAAGACCAGGATTTTGCCTGGATTGAGGATGTTCTTCGGGTCGAGCGAGCGCTTGAGCAGGCGCATCACATCCAGTGTCGCCGGGCCGTGCTCGATCTCGAGATACTTGATCTTCTTCTGGCCGACGCCATGCTCGCCTGTGCAGGTGCCGCCCATGGCGAGGGCGCGCTTCACCAGCCGGTCGATGAAACCGCGGCAGCGCTCCATCTCGTCCTCATCGGCGAGGTCGACGAGGGGCTGGGTGTGGAAATTGCCGTCTCCGACATGGCCGGCGATCGGGGCGATCAGACCGCAGGCCTCGATGTCACGCTTGGTTTCCTCGACGCATTCGGCAAGCTGTGAGATCGGCACGCAGACATCGGTCGCAACCGATTCAACGCCCGGCCGCAACGCGCGGGCAGCCCAATAGGCGTCGTGGCGAGCCTGCCAAAGCTTCGACCGGTCTTCGGCCTTGGTCGCCCAGTCGAACGGTCCACCGCCGAAATCGGCGGCAATCTCGCCGAAGCGCTCGGCCTGCTCCTTCACGCCCGCTTCCGTGCCGTGGAACTCGACGAAGAGCATCGTCGTCTCCGGCAAGCCGAGCTTGGAATGCAGGTTCACGCCGCGGATCATCACATCATCGAGCAGTTCGATGCGCGCGACCGGAAGACCGGACTGGATCGTCACGATGGTCGCATCGCAGGCTGCCTTCACCGAAGGGAACGGGCAGACGCCGGCCGAAATCGCCTCCGGGATGCCGTGCAGCTTGAGCGTGACCTCCGTGATGATCCCGAGCGTTCCTTCCGAGCCGACGAGCAGGCGGGTCAGATCATAGCCGGCGGAGGTCTTCCGCGCGCGGCTGGACGTCTTCACGATCGAGCCGTCGGCCATCACCGCGGTCAGAGAAAGGACATTGTCCTTCATCGTGCCGTAGCGCACCGCGTTCGTGCCCGAGGCGCGTGTCGCCGCCATGCCGCCGATGGACGCATCCGCGCCGGGGTCGATCGGGAAAAACAGCCCCTGGTCGCGCAGATGCTCGTTGAGTTCCTTGCGGGTCACGCCGGCTTCGACAACGCAATCGAGATCCTCGGCATGAACGGCAATGATGCGCTTCATCTGGCTGAGATCGACGCAGACGCCACCGAACGGCGCGTTGACATGGCCTTCGAGCGAGGTGCCCGTGCCGAATGCGATCACGGGGACGCCGTGGCTCGCACAGAGCTTAACGATCTCCGACACCTCTTCGGTGCTCTGCGGATAGACGACCGCATCCGGCGGCTGGTTCGGAATCCAGGTCAGCGTGTGGCCGTGCTGCTCCCGTACCGCCAGGCTCGTCACCAGCCTGTTGCCGAATCGGGCGGCGAGCGCCCGCGTCACCGCCTCGATCGCCGCCGGCGACGGCGGCAGGGTTGCGGCAGAGGCGGCATGAGAAGCAGTTGCAAAAAGGCTCATTGTCTTTTTCCGGGCTTGGCGCTTAACTTGGAACTGGTCGGCTTCTGCGGTTGAATCTGACGAGGCAGACCGTAGCGATAGCAGGCGCGTTTGTCCTGCGTGTCGCCGCCGGCGGCAAGATCGCCGGGCGCATGGGAGGCGGTGCATCAGGCAGGGCATAGCTCGTCCGGCGACGTCTTCAAGACGATGGTAGCGTGTCAGTGGAGTTCCGTTCCGCCGCACGCGACAACTCTGCGGGAGGCGGCCATGAAAGATGAGATCCGCGCTCCGGCGCTGTTCTTCTCCCCCTTCGTATCGTCCGCAATGCGGGTCGAAACGCCCTGGATCGACTATAACGGCCATCTCAACATGGCCTATTATCACGTGCTGTTCGATCGGGCCGTCGACGAGGTCTTCTCGCTCGTCGGCCTGAACCAGGACTATGTCGACACGCGCAACGCGTCCTATTTCGCGGCCGAATGCCATATCCTCTACAAGCGCGAATTGACCGAGGACGACCTCGTGCGGGTCACCGCACAACTGATCGCCTTCGACGAAAAGCGGCTGCACTACTATCTCGAAATGCGGCATGCGAGCGAAGGCTGGCTCGCGGCGACGAGTGAAAACCTCTCGCTGCATGTCGACATGGCGACCCGCAAGGTCTCGCCGTTTCCGCCCGATATCCTGGCCAATCTCGCCCTGATGAAAGCGGCGCATTGTCGCATGCCGCTGCCGGCTACGATCGGGCGCATCATCGGCATGCCGAAGAAGACGACGATCTCGGTCGAGGATCTGCACGACGAGCGCGAGCTCGAAACGCGCCACTGAGAGCGGCAGAGCCGGCACAGGCTGCCTGCCCCTGTCACTGGGCCTGACGCAACCCCATCTTCGGCGATCAGCGACGGTCGAAAGGAGCGGAGATGGTCAAGGCAACCTGGAACGGCGCCGTTCTGGCGGAATCCGACAACACGGTCGTGGTCGAAGGCAACCACTATTTTCCACGCAGTGCGATCCGCTCTGAATTCTTCAAACCAAGCGAGACGACGTCGATCTGTCCGTGGAAGGGCACGGCCAACTACCATTCGATCGTCGTCGCTGGCGCAGAGAACAGGGACGCCGCCTGGTATTATGCCGAGCCCAAGGCCGCTGCCGCCGAGATCAAGAACCGCGTCGCCTTCTGGCAGGCGGTGGAGATTTCCTGATCAGTCGTTGTGATCGGGGATTTTCAGGACATGCCCGCAGGCCTTGCAATGCACGGCGTCCGGCTCGTGCCGCTGCAGCGCGCATTGCGGGCAGGGAAAGGTGACCTTGTTGGGCCGGAAGATCGCTTGCGCCAGGCGCACGAACAGCGAGATCCCGACGATCATCACCAGGATCGAGGTCAGCTTGCCGGCGGTGCCGGGCAAGGTGATGTCGCCGAAGCCCGTCGTCGTCACGGTCGCGACCGTGAAATAGAAAGCGTCGACATAACCCGCGAAGCCCGCCGTCTCGCGAAAGAAGAATGTGTAGATGAAGCCTGTCACCACGAACAGGAAGGTCACGATGTTGACCACCGCCCGCGCTGCGCTTTCCCACTCGGGGTAGCCCGCAGCGCGCAGCCGCTCCCAGATCAGCCCACGCTGTGACAGCGACCAGAGCCGCAGGATGCGCAGGAAGCCGAAATTCTCCAGCCATTGCGGCGCGAGCAGCGTTGCCAGGATGAAGAGATCGAGCAGCATGCTCGGCTGACGCAGCAAGCGCGGAATGTTCGAGGAGGCCAGCATTCGCGCGCCGATCTCGATGACCATGATCACGGCGACCGAGTAATCGAGCCAATAGAAGAGCGGCCGTTCGCGGATCAGCGGTGTCGCGATGAAGAAGGCGATGATCAGCAGATCGATGACCGCCGTCGCAAGTTGAAAGCGCACCGCCCCGGGAGAGCGGCCATGGTAGAGCTGGCGCAGACCGTCCCGCAGTCTTTCGACCTGCCCTTCCCTGCGAACAGACGTCGTATCCTCGGCCATTCCATGGCGTTACAGGCCAAAGGATGGCGCGTCCAGCGCCCGCTGCTCAGGCGGCCCGCCGCGTTGCCACGGCATGGATGGCGTAGCCGCGAAGGAGCCGGGTCGTGCGACTCTCGGCGCCCTCGATCCGCGACAATTCGGCGATTGCCTCGGGGAGATCATGTCTTGGCGTGACGTGAAACAATGTCAGCCAGCGATTCAGGACCGACCTGAACGACGCAGGCAAGCCGGTCTGGTCGCCGAAATCCACGATATGCAGTGAACCGGTGGCCGTCAGCGTCCGCAGCGCCTGAGCGATCACGCCCCGCCAGGGGGGAATCATCGAGAGCGCATAGGAGATGACGATGCGATCAAATCCGTCGCGCCCGAACAGGGCCGCCGCGTCGAAGCAGGTCGCGTCTGCCTGTGCCAGATGGATGCGCTGCGAGAGCCCCGACCTTGCCACGCTTCTCTCCGCCGTCGCGAGCATCTCGGCCGAGACGTCGAGACCGTAGCACTGCGTGCCGGGATAGGTCCGGGCGAGCTTGATCAGGTTGCGCCCGGTGCCGCAGCCGATTTCCAGGATCGCGCTGCCCGGCGCAGGATCGAGCTCGGCGATGAGCCGGTCCCGGCCAAGCAGATAGAATTTGCGGCTGGCGTCGTAGATATGGCGCTGGTGGCGATACATCCGGTCCATCAGGCCGGCGGCCTCGGTCGTGGCGCGGCCGGCGCTCATGCCACCGCCCCCTGCAGCACGTGGAGATGGAAGGCGCCATAGATCGATGAGCGATCCCGCTCTCCAAGCTCGCGGCTGCGTGCCTCCTCATAGCGCCATTGCGCGAGAATCGAGGCCGGCACCCGGCCCGGCAGCAGCCGCTCATCGGCAGCCGTCCGGAAGATCACGCGGGCGCCGGGTCGCGCCGTGCGCGTGATCTGCGTCCAGAGCGCCGTGAGGTCCGCATCATTCATCCAGTCCTGAGCATCGAGCAGCACATAGGCATCGCAGCTCTTCGCAGGCTGGCTCTCGAGAAAGGCCGTGATCGCGCTCTGGTGATAGGCGACGTGGCCCGCCCGCTCTCGAACGGCCACGAAATTCCTCCTTTCAAGATAGGGCGGCAAGGATGCGTCCTCGTCCGTCGCATAGCCCCGTCCAAAGGCCTGCCGGGCAAAATAGTTCGACTTCAGGTCGAAGCCGCAGGCCAGCCTTTCAAGCCGGCGCCGGAGCACGCCGCGTATTCCAGCGTCGCCATCAGCCGCGAGCGCCTTGTACTGGGCCGGCGGGATGC
>NZ_JBFTZN010000346.1:0-5498 GCF_056406775.1 Allobosea sp. P1_A7 | reverse complement strand
GTGGACGATGGCGCGGCGGACCCGGACGTCGGCGAGTTCCTTGCGGCGCAGGTTGAATTCGATCGTGTTCTGGAAGGGCTGGCGCTCGTTGCCGCGCGAGGAGACCTCGAAGCGGGCGTCCTTGCCCAGCCGATCGATGTCGGCCAGCGGCAGCGAGGAATAGTTGCTCATATGGACCTGGCCGGCCTCGATCGCGGCAGTCGCCGCGGCCTTGTCGGTGATGAAGCGCCAGATGATCTTGTCGAGATAGGGGTAACCCTTGCGCCAGTAATCGGGGTTGCGCTCGGCGATGACATACTGGCCGCGCTCATACTGCGCGAACTTGAACGGGCCTGTCCCGATCGGCGCGACGTTCGCCGGGTTGTCGAGGATGTGGGTGCCTTCGTAGATGTGCTTGGGCGCGATGTAGCCCAGGTCGGGCGCGGCGCCCATGAACAGGTCCATCGGCATCGGACGGTTGTAGCGGAAGATCGCCGTATGCGCGTCCGGCGTATCGACCGCCTCCAGGGCGGAGTGCAGCGCCGTGCCGTAGTTCAGGTGCTTCTTCCACAGCTCCATCGCCGTGTACTGCACGTCAGCGGAGGTGAAGGGCTTGCCGTCGTGCCACTTCACGCCCTCGCGCAGCTTGATCGTGATGGTCTTGCCGTCCGGCGAACCTTCCCAGCTCGTCGCCAACATGGGCTCGAGTTCGCCCTTCTCGTTCAGGTCGACCAGCGGCTCCATAATCTTGGAGGCGATGACATAGACACCGGTCGAGGCCCGCAATGCGGGGTTCAGGATGCGCTGCTCCTGCGGCATGTGCACGGTCACGGTACCGCCGCGGCTCCTGGGCGAACACTCCGATCGGCGAGCCCGCTAGCAGCGCCGCCGCACCGGCCGATGCGAGCATCTGACGACGCGTAAATGTTGATGCAGTCATGTTCCCCTCCATTATTGTGAATTCAGGCCTGCTGGCGTCAGGCGATCGATCAAGGCCGCGCGGACCGCCTTCCGGCTTCCCAGCCAATCAGAGCCCCTTCGACGGAGGCGCAATGCAGCGGCCATTCGCCGGCTATGCTCCATTCGGCGAATGGCTCGGCGGTCGTGCCAGCCGCGACGTCGAGGACAATTCCGCAGCCTGTGCCTTGAGCCTGCGCGCCGACCTGCCAACGCTTGTGGAAACTCGGCGCATCCATGAAGACGAGATCCGCCCCCCGCGGGCGCATAGCGACGCAGAAACCACCGTCCTCGCCCTGGGCAAATGTGAGGCCGAGCATTTGCGCGCAGAGCGCCGCGGCAGCCGGCGGATCCTCAGCCACGATCTCGATGCGGCTCAGGGCGCGGGCACCATTGGCATGGCTGACGAGATCAGGCAGCCAGACGGTCTCGCGCGTCAGATGCTGGCAGGCGAAGAGGCGCACACCGGCAGGCGCTGGCTCGAGCGGCCATTGGAAGATGCGAAACCCCGCCTCTCCCACGCCTCCGCTGCCCAGTTCGACTGGCCGGCGGAATTCGAACGGCCCAGTCGCCGAAATGCCGCCTCTCTTGAGCGTATCGAGCGCCGCCTGCGCATCGTCAGTCCGCATCGCGAGGCGTTCCAGCCCCGCTCCCGCGGCGAGGAAGTCGCGGGTCGGCCGATTGAAGTCCGTCGGGGCAAGCACGCCGAGCAGTTCGACGTAGTCGTCCTCGAACATGATCGTGTGATTGGCGGTGCCGAGATAGTCGCTGTGGAGACCACGCGGCGACACCGAAAACCCCAGCGCGCGCCAACGTTCGGCCGATGCCGAGAGCTCGCTCACGGCAACAACGATATGGTCCAGGCCGAGTACGTGATCGAGCATCTCACTACCGTTTTGCGCGGAGCCGCTTCCCCTGACACCAGTGACCGTGTCATAAGTGCATGCAGTTGTACAGGCACTTTTGAAACTTCGATTTCTGGCCGTTGCACAAAGATGAGAACGCGCGTGGCGCAAGGGTGGGCAGGCCATGCGAGGCCCCGCATCCAGCACCCCGAATCGCGGGGCATAGGGAATAAGAACGATCGCGATGTCAGCAGCTGGTTTGGCAGGCAGGCATTACCTGCACGCAGTCCCGCCTCGCCGGCTGACATTTGCCGGCCGAGTGCGCGCGCGCGCAAACGCGCGGCGGAAGGAAATGCGCGTCAGAGACGCAGCGGGTCTCGCCACGTCCTCATATCCCGAAGTCGGATCGGGATGTCAGTTCCGCGGAACGCGTGCCCGGCGCCGTGCCGACCCCGACTCTTCCGGCACGAAAATCTTCAGAAGCGCATCCTTGAGAACACTGCGCGCCTCGGCGAAAGTCAGCGAAATATGTGCGCGCAGAATCTCGATGCCCTTTGCGGCGTCGCGCTCAGCAAGCGCCTGGACGATCCGCGAATGATCCCCGACGAGACTCGAGTGTTGCGGGCCGTTTTCGATCTGGACCCGTCGGATAAACCGGATTCGGGCGTTGACGCCGATAAGCTGGCGCACGACCTCGGGATTGCCGGCAAGCTCGGCGACATGGACATGAAAGGCTTCGTCCAGTTCGAGGATCTCGTCGGGATCGTTGTTGGCGTAGCGCCGACGCGCATCCTCCCAGAACGCCTGAAGGCGCTCGATCCCAGCCTGATCGACGCGCTCGCACGCAAGAGCGAACGCGCCGGTTTCAATGATGGAGCGCATCTCGAACAGATCGACGAGATCGTCGATATCGAGGCCGCGGAAGTAAAAGCCCCTGTTGGGCGTGAAGACGACAAACCCCTCGCTGGCCAGCCTGTTCAGCGCTTCTCGGACCGGCGTGCGCGACAGCTCCAGCATCTGCGCCAGATGCACCTCGTTGATGCGCTCCTCCGGCCGCATCTTGAATTCGACGAGCTGCTGCCGAATCGCGCAATAGGCGCGTTCTGCGCTGTCCGCCGCCCGACGCGGTGGGGCTGCCTTGACGGGCGGGGCCTTCGCGGTCTTCGGCATTCCGTCTCTCATTGTCGACGACGTTTCCCCGCTCTCGCATCACCAAGAAGCGGTCAGTGCAAGCTTCAAATCGCGCAACTGGAAAAAATCAACCAGCGCCCTCCGAATCCGGCCGGCAGCTTCTTCTTGGGATCATCATGACACGGATCGCATTTCTCGGAGTCGGCCATCTGGCCGAGGCGATGATTGAAGGCCTCTTGCGCGACCAGCAGACGGTTCCCCACCTTGCCCTGTCGCCGCGCGGTCAGGGACCGAAGTTGGCCGAACGCCATGAGCTTGAGCTGGCCGAGTGCAATTCCACGCTCATATCCGGTGCGGACATCGTCTTTCTCGCGACGCGGCCGGCCGATGCCATTGCAGCTATCTGCCATCTGCCATGGCGCCCGGAGCACATCCTGGTTTCGGCCTGCGCGGGCGTGCCCATTGCGCATTTGGAAAAGGCCGCCGCCCCTGCCCGCGTCATGCGGATCATGCCGCTCACAGCCGCATCTCTCGGCGCGAGCCCGACAACGGCGTTCCCGAGTTTTCCCGAAGTTCAGGCGCTGCTCGCACGGCTCGGCCCCGTCATCGTCCTTGAGAATGAAGCCCAGTTCGAGACCGCAACGGTCAGCGCCGCCATCTATGGCTGGGCTCAGAGCCTTATCGGCCTCGGTCGCGACTGGTCCGTCGCTCATGGCATGAGCCCTGAGGCAGCCCGCGAACTTGCCGCGACGACCTTCGTGGCGGCTGGCCGGATGATTGCCGAAAGGCCGGAGCCGGTCGAAACGCTGATTGCGAATCTCGCGACGCCAGGCGGGATCACGGAGCGCGGCCTCGCGGTGCTGTCCGAGCACGGCGCCAAAGAAGGCTGGACCGCGGCCTGCGACGCCGTTCTTGCCAAGCTCACTGACGGGAGGGCGGGCAGGCGCCCCTGAGCCCCACCCTCCTTCAGGCCGGCTGCGACTTGTAGACATGACCGCCCACAGCCTGATCGGTTGGCGACACCTCGATTTCGGTGACGTCGACATGCTCAGGAAGGGCAAGCACGGCCGCGATCGTTTCAGCGATGTCCTGCGGTTTCAGGGCCCGAACGGCGCCATACATCGAATCATGCAGGCGGGCGCGATCGCCCGCGAAGGCCTGCAGATAAATGTCAGTCTCGACGCGGCCTGGAGCGAGATCGGTGACGCGGACATTGCTGCCGGCGAGATCGTAACGCAGAGAACGACCGGCATGGGCGAGCCCCGCCTTGGCCCCACCATAGGCCGACGTTCCCGCAAACACGCCGCGTGCGGCAGTCGTCGTGATATTGATGACATGACCGCGACGACGCTCAACCATGCCGCCCAGTAACGACTGCATCAGCAGCATGGGCGCAGTGAAGTTCACCGCGATCGTCTCGGAGATTTCCTCCGCGGTCTGCTCGTAGAGCGGTTTCACCGAGGCGACCATACCGGCATTGTTGACCAGGATGTCGATCTTGGCCCCGTCGAGCGCGGCGACGATCGCCGCAACATCGCGAACATCGGCAACCACCGGGATGACCCCGGCCTCGGCGACGACGGTTGCGAGTGCATCCTCGCTACGTGCAACGCCGTAGACTGTAAGCCCAAGGGTCGCGAGCTTGCGGCAAATCGCGGCGCCGATTCCGCGCGATGCGCCCGTGACGAGGGCGGTTTGATAGGGGAAGGCGCTCTGCATCATCCGGTCCTCTTCATTGCCTGCGTTCAGAGTGCCGCGCGCTGCGACATCACCCGCAGCATGTCGACCAGCCCGGCGTCGCGCTGGCTGCGCAGGTCGTCATCGCTGCGTTCGCCAATCGCCTCACGCACGGCTTTCGCCACGCGTGACACGGTCGGGGCATCAAGGCGGGCATCGCCGAGATCGTCCCAGATATCCTGATAGGTCTTGCCGTATTTGGTCAGGAAGGATTCGATACCCTCGGCGTTGAGGTGGTTCGAGATGAACGAGCCCTGCAAGGTCCATTTCGGGCCAGGGCCGTAACAGAAGGCTCGGTCGACATCCTCCGCCGTCGCGACGCCGCTTTCGACGAGTGCGATGGCCTCGCGCCACATCGCTCCCATCAGCCGCAGGGCCAGATGGCCTGTGACCTCGCGCCGGAGCACGGCTGGCTTCTTGCCGAGATCCTCATAGAAGGCACGCGTCTGCTCGATGACCTCCGGCGAGGTCGCTTTCCCGCCGACGATCTCGACGAGCGGCATCAGGTGGACGGGATTGAACGGGTGAGCGAGGACCACCCGCTCGGGATGCGCACAGGCCGACTGCATGTCCGAGACGAGCAGGGCCGAAGAGGAGGAGGCGATCACCACATCCGCAGCGATATGCTGTTCGATCTCCGCCAGCAGTGCCTGCTTCAATGGGAGTTGCTCCGGCCCCGATTCCTGGACGAAGCGAACACCAGCCATCGCGGTTGCGAGATCGCTCGCGAAGCGAATGTCTCCCGTTTCGGCCTTAGCCGGCGAAAGACGCTGCAGGTCGTCGGCCAGCGTTGCGCGCAGGGATTGAAAGGCCTCCCAGCGGGCGGGATCGGGATCATAGCAGGATACG
>NZ_JBFTZN010000345.1:0-5547 GCF_056406775.1 Allobosea sp. P1_A7 | reverse complement strand
GTTGCGGCGTCTGCGCCGACACGTTCTCAGCCCGCATGATCCGCCAGCATAACGATGCCAACATGCTGTCGATCGGCGTGCGCGTGGTCGGCGAAGGGCTGGCGCTCGATATCGTGGATGCGTTCCTCTCCGCCCAGTTCGAAGGCGGCCGGCATGCGGCGCGGGTCGAGATGATCGGGGCGCTGGAGGGCTAGCGCCCGCGCGCGCCTCAAGCCGATGCGGCCACCGTCCTGAACAGGGTCTCGTCACCCGCATCCGCGCGAAAACATTTCGCTGGCAAAGCGTCCCGCATGCTGTAAAGCGCGCGGCGCGACCCTTGATGCCTCCGGGGTTCGACGGCCACGGAGTGAGCCATGCGCATCGGCGTCATCGCGGACATACACGGCAATCTGCTGGCTCTCGAAGCGGTGCTGGACCGTCTTCGCCACGCCGCGCCCGATATCATCGTCAATCTCGGCGATTGCGCGTCGGGGCCGTTATGGCCGGCGGAGACGGTCGCGCGTCTCAGGGCGGCCGAGATGCTGCACGTCCGCGGCAATCATGACCGCGCCCTGGGAGCAGCCTCGCCCGACGGGCTCGGTCGCTCCGACCGCTTCGCCTGGGACAGGCTCGACGCGGCCGATCGCGCCTGGTTGTCGACGCTGCCGCAAGAGCAGTTCGCCGCCGGAGCGCAATGCGTCCATGCCTCGCCGGGCGATGATGAAGCCTATCTGATGGAAGCCGTCGCGGGGGGCCGCCTCCTTCCCGACACGGCCGCCGCCGTCGAGACCCGGCTGGCCGGCACAACAGCGCCGCTCCTGCTCTGCGGGCACAGCCACCTGCCGCGGGTCCTGCGGTTGTCCAATGGGATGGTCGTCGTCAACCCCGGCAGTGTCGGGAACCCGGCCTATGAGGACGAGACGCCGCCTGCCCATGTCTCCGAGAGMGGAAGCCCGCATGCCCGCTTCGCGCTGGTGACGATCGCGGACACGATCACGGTCGAACATCACGCCATCGCCTATGACTGGGACGCAGCCGCGGCACGCGCGCGGCAGAATGGGCGCGACGACTGGGCCCATGCCCTGGCGACAGGCAGCGTGCGCCGGTGAGCCTCGGGATCTTCCTCACCGTGCTCGCCGCAGCGGCGATGCATGCGGGCTGGAACGCCTTCGTGAAGGTGAAGCTCGAACCGCTCCACGCCATGGCGATGATCTCGCTCGCGTCCGGGCTTATCGCCCTCCCCGTCCTGCTGGTCACGGGCTGGCCGAAGCCTGAGGCCTGGCCCTGGCTCCTCGCCTCGCTGATCCTGCATCTCGGCTACTATATCGGCCTGTCCGGAGCCTATCGGCGCGCCGATATGAGCCAGATCTATCCGATTGCACGCGGCGGAGCCCCGCTCCTGACCGCGGCGATCGCCATGGCCGTCTTCGGCGAGCGCCTCGCCGTGCCGCAGCTCGCCGCCATCGGCCTGCTCGGCACCGGCATCATGCTGATCTCGGTCCTCGGGCGCCGGCGCGGCGCTGCCTTCGATCCCGGGGCGCTCGGTTTTGCCGCGCTGACCGCCGTCATGATCAGTGGCTACACCCTGGTCGACGGGCTCGGCGCACGGGCGGCGGGTGACCCGCACGCCTATTCGGCGGCGCTATTCGTGATCAATGGCACGCCGCTGATCGCCTATATCGCCTTGCGCGGTGGACGGGACGCGCTGACCGCGATGCGGCCGTTCTGGCTGCAGGGCACGGCCGGAGGCATCCTGTCGCTCGGCGCCTACTGGATCGCGATCTGGGCGATGACGGTCGCACCGATCCCGCTTGTCGCGGCCGTCCGCGAGAGCTCCGTGCTGTTTGCCGCAGTGATTGCCTATGTCTGGCTGAAGGAGCCGCTGCAGGCATCGCGCCTGGTCGCCTGYGGCTTCATCGTCGCGGCGCTCGCGCTGATGCGGCTCGCCTAAAGTTCAGCGCGCGATCGTCGCCTCGGCCTCGACGAGGCCCTGGACCGTATCGAAGAAGCCGCGCACCAGCGGAATGCGCCGGCGCTCCGCCCGGCAGGCCGCATATTCGCCGACCGCGAAATCGGCGCCGGTGATGACCAGCCGCTTCAGCGCGGGATCGGGCCGGAACTCCGCCTCGAAGATCACCCCGATGCCGAAGCCGGCGGCGACGGCCTCCCGCACCGCCTCGCGCGACTGGACCTCGAGCAGGTTCGCCGGCTTGATTCCCGCCTCGGACAGGCGAGCCTCGAAGGTCTCGCGCGTGATCGAGCCGCGTTCTCTCAAGACGATGTCCTGGCCCGCGAAGGCCTCGATCGGGATGCTGTCATGCTGCGCCAGGCGGTGCTCGCTGGCGATGAAGGCGACCAGCCGGTCAGCGCGCAGCTTCACCGTATGGAGGCGCGGATCCGAGCTCTGCCGCGCGGTGATCGCCACATCGGCGGCGAAATCCATGATCTGGTCGACCACTTCGGAGGAATTTCCGATCGTCAGCGAGAATGTCAGGCCGGGATAGCTTTCGCGCATCCGTGCCAGCGCGGCCATGACATGGGTGGCGCTGTCGGCGGCAATGCGCAAATGGCCGCGCTGCAGTGTCCGGCTGCCGGCAAGCAGCGATTGCGCCTCGTCCTGGGCCGAGAACAGCCGGGCCGTGATGACGAAGAGGCTCTGGCCCAGCGGGGTGAGCCTGGTCTTTCGGCCGACACGGTCGAACAGGCGCACGCCATAGGCGTCCTCGAGCGAGCGGACCTGCGCCGAGAGCGTCGGCTGACTGACATGGCGCGCCTTGGCCGCGCCGGTGAAGCTCTCGGCCTCCGCCACTGCGTGGAACGCCGACAGGCCGGAATAGCTGATCGCCATGCCATAGATCCTTTCTATGGATCGCATGGATAGGATGTATTGGAGCTATGTCAAATCTCGCCCTACCGTTTCGCCATCGGCTGCAACGACACAAGCGAGATCGACATGGCCCAAGCCCGCCGCCCCGCCGTTTCCGAGACCGGTGATCCCCTCCTCCTGACGCCCGGACCGCTGACGACCAGCAAGGCGATCAAGGAAGCCATGGTTCATGACTGGGGCTCCCGGGACGCCACCTTCGTCGGCATCAACAAGGCCGTGATGGAGGAACTGCCGAAGGTCATCCATGGCGAGGGCAGCTTCGTCACCGTGCCGATGCAGGGCTCGGGCACTTTCGCGGTCGAGGCCATGCTGACGAGCTTCGTGCCGCGCGGCGGCAAGGCGCTGGTCCTGATCAACGGCGCCTATGGCCAGCGCGCCAAGCGCATCCTCGAGATCGCCGGCCGCGACGTCGTCACCCACGAGACGGCCGAGGACATGCCGCCTGATCTTGCCGAGGTCGACCGGATGCTCGTCGCCGATGCGGCGATCAGCCATGTCTTCGTGGTCCATTGCGAAACGACGAGCGGCATCCGCAACCCGATCGAGGCGGTGGCTGCGCTGGCCAAGCGCCATGGCAGGCGCCTACTGATCGACTCGATGAGCGCCTTCGGGGCGCTGGCGCTCGACAGCCGCGAGGTCTATTTCGACGCTGTCGCCGCCTCTTCGAACAAGTGCATCCAGGGCGTGCCCGGCCTCGGCTTCGTCATCGCCCGCCGCAGCGCCCTGGCGGAGACCAAGGGCAACGCCACCACGCTCGTGCTCGACCTCCACGATCAGCACGCCGCCTTCGAGCGCACCGGGCAATACCGCTTCACCCCGCCGATCCATGTCATCGTCGCCTTCCATGCCGCCCTGCAGGAATTCTGGACCGAAGGCGGCGTCGCCGGGCGTGGCGAGCGCTATGCCGACAATGCGCGCATCCTGATCGAGGGCATGCAGGAACTCGGCTTCCGGACGCTGCTGCCGGCCCACCACCAGGCGCCGATCATCGTCACCTTCCACATGCCGCAGGACAAAAACTTCGTCTTCCAGCGCTTCTACGACACGCTGAAAGATGCCGGCTACGTGATCTATCCGGGCAAGCTGACCGTCGCCGACAGCTTCCGCATCGGCTGCATCGGCGCGCTGGGCGCGCAGGACATGAAGGCCTTCGTCGCCACGGTCTCGGACGTGCTTGCCGAGATGGGCGTCGGCCTGAAGTCGGCGGCGTGAAGGAGCAGATGATGAACATGCATTCAAAGGTCGGGTCGGATATCGTCGCGAACGGGCGGGCCTATGCCCGGCCGCAGCGTGCGACGGTCGTGATCTGCATGGACGGCTCGGAGCCGGCCTATATCGAGGCCGCCAGCGCCAAGGGCCTGACGCCCAATCTCGACCGGATCATGCGGGCCGGCACCAGCACGCATGCCTATTCAGTGATCCCGAGCTTCACCAACCCGAACAATCTCTCGATCATCACCGGCCGCCCGCCGGCGGTCCATGGCATCGCCGGCAACTTCTTCTACGACCGCGAGGCCAAGGAAGAGGTGATGATGAACGATGCCCGCTTCCTGCGGGCGCCGACCATCCTGGCCGAGTTCCAGAAGGCCGGCTTCAAGGTCGCGATGGTGACGGCCAAGGACAAGCTGCGGACCCTGCTCGGCAAGGGGCTCGATTTCACCAGCGGCACGGCGATCGCCTTCTCCTCGGAAAAGGCCGACAAGGCCAACACGGCCGAGAACGGCATCGACGGGGTGCTCGGCTTCGTCGGCATGCCGGTCCCCTCGGTCTACTCGGCCGATCTCTCCGAGTTCGTCTTCGCCGCCGGCGTCAAGCTGCTGGAGAGCTTCAAGCCGGACCTGATGTATCTCTCGACGACCGACTATGTGCAGCACAAGGCGGCGCCGGGCTCTGAAATGGCGGACGCGTTCTACGCCATGTTCGACAGCTATGTCGGCAGGCTCGATGCGCTCGGCTGCACGCTCGTCATCACCGCCGACCACGGCATGAACGACAAGCATCTGCCCAATGGCGAGCCGGACGTAGTCTATCTGCAAACACTGATGGACGAATGGTATGGCAAGGGCACGATGCGCGTGATCCTGCCGATCACCGATCCTTACGTCGTCCATCACGGCGCGCTCGGCTCCTTCGCCACGGTCTATCTGCCCGAGGGCGCCGACCAGACCGAGGTTGCGGCCCGCATCTCCGGCATCGACGGCATCGCGCTCGCGGTCACCTCGGCCGAGGCCTGCGAGCGTTTCGAGCTGCCAGCGGACCGGATCGGCGACGTGGTCGTGGTCTCGACGCGCTCGAAAGTGATCGGCACCTCGCCGGATCGGCACGACCTCTCGGGGCTGACCGAACCGCTGCGCTCGCATGGCGGCATCACCGAGCAGCGCGTGCCGATGATCGCCAACCGGCCGATCTCCGTACCGGAGGGGCGCACGCTCCGCAATTTCGACGTCTTCGACGTCGCCCTCAATCTGGTGAGCTGAGATGAACGCGAATGTGAATCCGCCCGTGCGCCGCGAGACGATGCGGATCGCCGGCAAGCTCGTCTCGACCGACGACATGGTCGAGGTCCGCAATCCCTCCGACAATTCCGTCGTCGGCCTGGTGCCGGCGGCGCGGCCCGAGCATGTCCGCGAGGCCTTCGCCAAGGCGCGCGCCTTCAGGCCGACACTGACCCGCTATGAGCG
>NZ_JBFTZN010000344.1:0-5590 GCF_056406775.1 Allobosea sp. P1_A7 | reverse complement strand
ATCGATTTGGCGGAGCTGAACCTGCACATGCGTGAAGCTGCGGAGTGATATTGGGAGGCTTCGACGGCCTTGGGTGATGGGAAGCCTGGCATTGGGGTGGCACTGCCGTCCTTCCGGCTCGCGGAAGGACGGAGAGTCTTACACTAGTCGCAGCCCTCCCAAAGGTCTCGCAGATGGGGTCGAAAACGGAAGTTCAAGTGATGAAGTTCGCATTCGACTTGGCGAGCGAAGGAGACGTCCTCGATCATCCGATCATTGCCAGTCGAACGGGCAAGAAAATCGCCACGGGCCGAATTTAGAATGCCCAAAAGAAAACGGCCGGTCCCGGCCGTTTTCAGTCTCATTGGCGCTAGGTGTCAGCCCTTGGTAACGATCGGCGTAGCCACGGGCGGAGGCGCCTTGCCCTTGCCCTTGCCGAAGCCATAGTCAGCACACCCACCGACGCCAACCAACGCCACAGAAACAACCAAGACCAGCAGTTTTTTCATCGTTTAGCCCTCGTTGAGAACACGCCCACTATGGATGACCGCAGATCGGCGGCCAGTGCAGATGGGCAACACTGGGCGTATTTCCGCGCTCTGAATTTAACGTTTGGTCAGGGATCGACGCAAAGTCTTCCAGAGATACTGGGCATATAGGCTTCCCGTTTCGTATAGAGGTTGTTGTTCCCAGATTCTGAGCGGGATCAATCTGGATCACTACTGGATATATCGAACCACGAATCGCAGCGGTGGGGGAACCAGCGTACGGCTCGCGGCCAGACGAGAGGGATCACGGCGACCGACCAAACCGCATTGATCGTTGATCGGGACAATTTAACCGAAACGCCCGCAACGGGCCTATTTATCAGCAGCGGGTCGATTAGGCTCCTTCGTTCCAGGCTCATAAGCTGACATTCGATCACGTTAGCGGATTACGTCCGGTGCTTCAGACGCCGACACGCCCAATCCGCAATAAGGCCCCGCCGAAACGGGGCCTTTCGATGTGAACATTACTATTCCCAAGTTTGACGGCCGTACCAGGTGTCCACATCGGTCTTCACCTGATCCTTCGCCAGACCATAGCGCTCCTGGATCTTGCCCTCGAGCTGATCACGCTTTCCGGCAATCACGTCCAGATCATCGTCAGTGAGTTTACCCCACTGCTCCTTGACCTTGCCCTTGAACTGCTTCCAGTTTCCTTCGACGCGGTTCCAATCCATCGACATCTCCTGCGGTTGCGTGATTTTCAACCAACGCACGCAACACCGGATTGTTCGGGATCTGTCTGCAACCAGTTGCGATCGCCGGTTGGCGGGACATCAATGGCCTGATCCTACCTAAGACCGCCGCGCTTCGCGTTTGAACGACGCCAATGTTGGAAACCCCAATGAATAAAGCAGAGGGTTCCATACTCCGTCTCGCTCGCGAGCACGCTGTAAGAGGGGAACATGATGACGCTTCAGCCGTATATATCGTGACCTCATCGGAGCCCAAATCGATGAAGCCCGTTGGTTTGATGACAGCCTTGGTAGTCCTCCTCGGCGTCGGTGCGGCGCCGGCGTCGGCTCTTACCGCCGATCAGATCAACACGGCGACATTCGCGGCGCGCCCCCCCAGAAAGCGAGTGGGCCCAATCCCTTGATCGTGAAGGCCCAGGTCTTGCTCAGCCGGCGCAGCATCTCACCGGGTGTGATCGATGGCGTCGATGGGGAGAACTTCCGCAAAGCCGTGGCGCAGTTCCGGCGCCAGGAAAAACTTAGTGAAAGTGACGAATTGGACGAGGTCGCTTGGCGCGGTCTTGGCGGCGATACCGTTCAGGATGTCGTGGTCGAATACAAGCTGTCCGACAAGGACGCGGATTACGACTTCGCTGACGATATTCCCCGCGACTACGCGAAGGAGGCCAAGATGAAGCGCCTCTCCTATACCAGCCCGCAGGAGATGCTCGGCGAACGCTTTCACATGAGCGAAAAGCTCTTGATGGAGCTCAACCCAGGGCAGCCCTTCACCGAGGCCGGCAGCGGAATTTACATCGTGTCTGGCGGCCGCTCGCTTCAGAAGGGGGGCGCCAAACGGGTCGATGCCGTCAAGAGTACCGGGATGGTCGTTGTCTATGGCGAAGGCGACACTATCCTGGCGAGCTATCCGGCAACGATCGGGAGCAAAAGCACGCCATCTCTGTCCGGCCAGTACAAGGTCACGCGCATCGCGCGGAACCCGAACTACACCTACGACCCCGAGAAGAACTTCCAGCAGGGCAAGAACGACGAAACCCTCGTCCTGCCGCCCGGGCCTAATAACCCGGTCGGAACCGTCTGGATTGCACTGTCTGAGCCAACATTCGGGATTCACGGAACGCCCGAACCCTCTCAGGTCAGCAAAACGACGTCGCATGGCTGCGTGAGATTGACGAACTGGGATGTGGAGGAGCTTGCCGACGTCGTGCGCCCGGGCGTGCCGGTGCACTTCCTGGATTAGAAACCGGGAGGGGCAGAATCGGCAAGAACTTGCAGGGGGCGCGCTTTCCCGCCTTGCCCGGGCACAGGCTCGCACCGCTCCAAGTAGAATACCGTCCGGCCTTCGGTGAGCACCACGGTCTTCCCGACGAAGGCAGTGACCAGCGCGGGGAGTTCCTGACACGTCTGAACGACCCCATCGCCTATAATGCGGAGTGAATCTGATGGGGCGTCTACGAGTTCTCCTTCTCGGGGCGCTGATCGGATGGGCCGGCGTCCACCTGTTCTACGCTCTCAAGCTGTATGTGGGGTTCTGACCGTGCCCAAGGCTGATCTCCCGGCGCAACTGCGTTAGCTCGATCACATTCTGACTGCGCCATCTTTATCCTGCTGTCCGAGGCCGCCGACGCCCTCGAGGTCGCCCTCGATGCGATGCGCAAGGCTCAGGACGCCATCGAGACCCGCGCCGCGAGGGTTGTGCAGGCGCTCGATGAGGGAGGGCCGCAACGGTCGCCCATCTGCCACCCGCCGTTTCATCGGCCAACGCCGCGAGCCCGTAATCACCAGAACTGACAGCATGGTCGGAACTAATCCGGCTGCCACCTGTTTGAAGTTTAAGAGATATGCTTGGTTGAGATTGAACAAAAGGGAACGGGCACGATGAATTTCTTCGGATCGGCAGTAATGCTAACGTTCGTTGCGTTTATGCCCCTAGCCGTCACGGCGTCAGAGCCAAAATCTACTCAATCCGACGCACTATCGATCGTTGAATCTGGCACCTCGTTGAAGCCGCAGCGTGGGAGTGACAATGTCAGCTCGTCACCGGAGGCCTCACCGCCAGTGGTCGAGCCAACTGCACACGCCCCGAGGAAGGTTCGCGTCGTCTATCCAGCCCCTCTTACAAAAAATAACGGCAGTTAAGCGCCGCGGTGTTGGCTCTTCAAAATCCGGTTGGCCCTCAATTCGCTCCAGGGGCCGCCCACTGCACTATCGAGACATGGCGCGGTGCGGTCATGAGCAACGCCGCTCATTCGGCTGCGTTTTGGTCACCGTCTTGCTGGCACATGCTATTTAATGGGCCCCTTACTGCGCTTTCATCTCGTTTTGGGAACCGCGCGGCTGCGTCTTGCGTTTAATTGCATCGGCTCCAGCGGGGATTGGTTCTCAGGAATTGCCCCATCCTGGCCATCACAGCACGAGGTGGAGGGTGCCATGAGGAGACTTGCATCCTTGGCCACTGCCGCTTTGATCATGACCGGCAGTGTCGGAACCGCCGACGCGCAGTATTGGCGCGGCGGCGGCTATCACGGCGGATATTATCGTCATCATCACGGGTGGGGCGGCGGGGCCGTCGCTGCCGGGCTGGTCGGCGGGGCGCTGCTGGGAGGACTGGTTGCCTCGGCTGCTACGGCCCCTGCCTATGGCTACGGGTATCCTGCCTATGGCTACGGGTATCCTGCCTATAGCTACGGATATGGCTATCCCGCCTATGGCCCGCCGGTTTATTATCGGCCTCGCTATTATTATGCACGGCCCGTCTATTATGCGCCTCGCTATTACGGCTGGAACCGGGGTTATTACGGCCACCGCTACCCACATGCGGTTTATCGGGGATGGCGAAGATAGTCGTACCGGCAGTTGTCCTGCCCGAATCACTGGTGAACGGGAGCACGGTGGCGACCAACATCGCCACAGCGGGTCTTTGAAGGGGGCATCTGTCGCAGGTCGTCCGCCGGCCAAACGACGGAGTTCTTCAGCGCCTCGGAGCCAGGGCCAGGCCAAAACACGTCGCGCGCGCACAACGGCTATTCCGCCACGCGGTTAGAACGGAGACGAAGTAGATCGTTCCGAAGCTGCGGAACACGCAGGCATCGGATTCGGTTGGAGCCAGGCATCACTATTACGGTGTCACAATGGGTTCGTTGCCGAGACCCTATCATCCGAGATGGAAACCGAGCCGGTCGTCGGATCGCAGGGCGCCGGCAGGGGCGGGCCCGGTCGACCGAGAAATATCTCACTTGAATAGATTGCGGACTTGATGCGACCTGAAGCAAAACGTCAGCTCATTACTCTTGTGCTGAGGTTTGAAGCGGTCGCTCGATCAACGACCGTGCTTTCCGGATTTCTTCCTGGCGCTCGCTAACGATGCCGCTTCCGACTCCAGTGAGGTTGCCAGCGCCTCGTATTCCACAATCCGCTCAGCGCGCTTGGGCGCGTCCGAACTGATCCAGAATGCGAGCCCGTTGCATGTCAATTCGTACGCCTCGAAGAGATCTAGAAACGCTGGATCGAGGGCCTGATCAAAAACGACACGCCAGTGAGGCAACCGCACCATTAAACGCGCGCGTCCGCCCCGCACGCAGATCATGGGGAGTCCAGCGAACTGCGAGCGTGGAACAGCCTCGGGCACCAAGTCCTCAGGCGTCCTCGTTGCCCGGGCCGATAGGCATCTGTTGCTCGCGCGCCTCTGGCTCGCGTCTGCACACGCCTCGCGTATGAGTCTCGATCGCGGCGAGCGCCGCGTCTAACGAGCAATATGGCCCCGGCGAGAGTGTTGCCATCGTAGCCACAGCTCGGGCCGCCGGAAGTATGCGAAAGCTTCCGGACAAGGCCAGCTCGACATGCCCCGCGTTACGGCCGAGCAAGTCGATCAGGTCCCACCTTGTCGAGCTCGATTGCTTAATGATGAGATCCATGAAGGCTTTCCCCTCCAACGGTCGCTACAGATAACAATCCCACCTCGAACAGGTTGCGCGGAGGCGACCGGGACACCGTCTTCCCGCTGCCTCATGGCCACGGGGACGAGGTCCACCATGGTTCGCCTTCGCCTGACCCGAGAGGCCTTCCGCCAAAGGGCCTTCGAACTCCCGACATCTACATTCCTGACCTGCATCTTGATACGATCAAGGTGAAGACGCGCGATTTCCGCTGAGCCAGATGATGCCCTCGGAAGCCAAAACACGGCAGGCGTCAGCGGTGCGTGGGACCGCGTTTAACCCCGAGCTACTAGTGAGTTTTCGTGTTCAAAGTCCGTTATAACGATAAGTCAGGTGTCAACGGCGGCCGGATTCCAGGCCACTTGGGCGGAGCAAAACCAGGCCAGCGCTGGCGATGTGAGACGATAAGCCAAGGGCCCCGATCGGGGCCCTTGGC
>NZ_JBFTZN010000343.1:0-5618 GCF_056406775.1 Allobosea sp. P1_A7 | reverse complement strand
TCACACAGCGCGGCTCGCGGTGCTCGAGAGAGGGACCGGAAGGTCGAAATCCGGACCGCGTCAGCCAGTGAATACTTGTCGAGAGCCGCCAGATTGGTGGCCGGCATTGTCAAGAAGATACCCATTAATATGCAGGTCGGCGAGATAGGCAATGACCGCCCCGCCGCCGAACGCACTCGCTCCGCGCATGCGGGCCGGTTGAGTGACGGCCGGGCGTCTGCGCGGCATCAGAATACCACTTGGCGTACTAGGGCCTAACCCGCGCCGATGGCTCAGCACCAGTCACCTGCAGTCCGCCATCACGCCGGTCGAATCGGCGTCGTCCATTGACGAAACTCAGCCGGAAAATGGTCTGGGCGCCCGCAGTTTGCCGTCGCGAACATCCGCCGGGTTCATGTCCGAAAGGCCAGGCGACGCAGCGCTGATGCCGCGAGGGCCGCCATTGGCCAATATCCCCCGCCGATTGACCCGTCTTGTGCCTTCCTCACATTCTTGCCCAACCGGCGTGATCCGGTCTGGCGCGTTCAATGGAGGAACCAGATGCGATCGATGATGCTCGCCCTTGTCGCTCTTTCACTGCTGGGCTGCAGCGGCTCCCCGCAACCCCGGGGCGTCGCCCGCGACCTGACACAGGGGACGGCGCAGTGTTCCAAGCACAAATGGGGCACCTCGGAGATGGCCGAGTGCCTCGATCGCGCCACCGGCAGCCAGTCCGCGACGGCCCCCGAGGCCAAGGCGGGCCGCAGCGGCTGAGATCGGGGCGTCGCAGGCTCAAGCCTGCGTTTCGCCCGCTGCCTTACGACGCCGGTCGTGGCGGCGGGCCGCCGGCGACGACAGGCTCTGCGCCTGGAAAGCGCACGACGTTGGAGTGCGTGCTGCTGCGTTGAGCGCGGGCAACCGCTTCGAGGAGCAACTCGACGGCGCGCCGAAGTCGGTCATCCTCGGGGTTGTCCCCGTCCAGCGTCAGGAAGGCGTTGATCAGATAGGCCCGGGCCAGTGGGTAATTGCTGCTCATGGCCGTCTCCCTTGCAGCGAGAGGGTCGCGCCAAAGGACGAGCGTTTTGTAAATGGGACCGCTCGAATTTGAGCGATCGCCCGGCAAGGAACGCTCTCGATGCCGGGCCGCGCCGAACGGAGAATGCATGGCGCGACGGTCAGGACCTGACCCGGCGCGCCTCTCGCGGCGCGGGAGCGCTCAATCGACCTTGGTGACCGGTGCCGGCTGCCACTCGCCGCGCTTCACCGCGTCCTTCGGGACATAGGTTCGGAAGGTCAGCGAGAACGGCTTGCCGTCGGGGGCCGGAAGCCAGTTCGAGTCCGGAACACCGGCGACGGGCTTGGGGCCGATCCCGATCTTCAGCGAACCGTCTGGCTCCTTCGCCAGGCTTGAATTGGTGTTGAAGTTGAAGCGATTGAGCGGGTTTGCCACCACGCGGTAATCCGGCACGCCGACCAGGATCACCGACCAATAGGCATCGACCACGGATTGCGGAAGCTTGTCGGCGGGGAAGTGCATGACATAACTGTTGCTGCCGTTGAGCGGCTTCTCGTCGGCATCGCGGGTGGCGATCAGGTAGACCGCTTCATCCGGTGTGTTGGCCCAGATGCCGGCGAAATTGACCGAGGTACGTAGCCAGAAATCCTTGCCGTAATTGCCCGCCTGGCCGGCGCCGATCCAGTGATTGCGATAGGGCGCGCTCTTGGTCAGGGCGTATTCCTGGAAGGCGGGAATGACCTTGCGCAGCTGCGTGTCGATGGCGGCGCGCGCCTCCTTGCCGGATGCGGCATAGGCTGCGACGACCCGGACCTTCTGCTGCATCTCGGCGGCGTTCGGCGCGACATCGAGCGCGCTTGCGAGCCTGGCATCGACATTGTCGAAGATCTCGACGCCGATCAGGTCCTTGTTCTCGAACAGGGGCATGGCCGGCGGCGGCTGGATCACCGGCTTGCCGAGGGACCTGACCTTGAACTGGCGCTGAAGCTTCACGGCCCCTTCGGGATCGCCCTTGAGCTCGACCCGCGCCAGCATCTTGGCCTTGCCGGAATGCAGCTCGATGCGCCCCGCACCGGCCGGAATCTTCGCCGTCGAGCCGGGTTTGACCAGCGCAAACGTGCCGAAGGGTTTTGAGGGGAAGGAGCGCTCGTTGATGTTGACGATCACCTCGCCCCATTCATCGAGAATCTCGGCGGTGTAGTAGCGTCCCTTGACCTCGGGCACCTCGAGCAGGACGGGCGTCTTGTCGTCGACGGCGAACCAGGCCTCGAGATAGGCGACGTCGAAATTGGGATTGACGAAATCGGCGGAGCCCAGCGGGTTATACTTGATCGCGTTATAGGCGAAGCCCGGCCCCTTCCGGTCGAGATGTTCCTGCCGGATCACGAAGGCCCGGCCGAGCAGATAGACATAGGCGTCCGCGATCGTCTTCTCGTCCGGCGCCGCCGTGCGCGCCGGGGCTTGCGCGAGGCCCGGCCCGTTCAGCAGGGGGCTGAACGCCAGGAAGGCGAGCAGCGTCGTCACATGTCTGCGGTGCAAGGTCATTGGCGCGCCCTTCGAGGCTTCGTGATCACTCAGGCCGTCCATCGCGCCAAACGATCGGCACGAGGCCGGCAGCGACGGTGACAGGACGGACGATCGACGGGATCGCTGAAGGAGCCGGAAACGTCAGGGCGCCAGAAACATGCGGCAGAAGTGCAGGTCTCAAGAATGCAACTCCGCCGGCCCGATCACCATCGGTCGATCCGACCGTCCTGCAATCGCGAGTTGCGGTCAAGCCGGCAACACGCAGGGCAATCGCATCGGCAGTGCAGGGCAGGGTCAGTGCTCCTGGGACTCAGGGAAGGAGGCTCTCGACGCCAACCTGGTCATCGGCTGACGCACAGCGGAAAGCGCGATGCCCAGAGCTCTTGGCGCCGGGTTCCGCTTATGGCAGCACTGCTTCATGCGCGAGACGACCAAGAGTAAGGCAAGGGCCCGCTTTGGATGGGCTTTGGCTATCCCGATCCTCGTCTCGTTTGTGTTCACGAGCGTCTTTGGAATCAAGGCGCGGCGAGCATTTGAGCAGCAGCGCTGCGGCCTCGGTTTGCCATGGGATCGTGCGACGAGCGAAAGCTGGTTGGAGGCTTATTTCCCCGCAGCGTGGCGCGATGTGCAGACCTTGCGACGGTTGTCTTCGGAGTGTTTCGCAGCCTTGCACACCGACCTCACGACGGCCGGCCTTGTTGCGTTCGCCGCCACGGCCGTGCTCGCAGTCCTTCTGGTCGCGCAATCCGGGATCTTGTCCGGAGATGTGCTGCGCCCAGGCAACAGCAACCGTCTGGAGATAGCGATCGGAAGTGCGGCTTGTGCTGTATTTACGATCTGGTGGATGGTATGGTCATTGAGCAACGATCAGTTCATCAACTTTGGTGAGAGGGCCATAAGATGGACTGTTATTTTCAATGGGGAGTATATAGCGCCGTTCAATTTTGCGTTCCTGCTGAATTCCGTCTCTCTCAGGATTGTGGTCGTTGTCCTGCTCGTCTTCGTGAGCCTTGAGCTGGCGCGGCTCAGTTGGCGCGACCGGGCCGCGCCAAACCCGGAATGAAGCTCCGTTTGCGATGATGGACCGTCGCGCCAGATCTCGGYGGCGGACGCCAATGCCAATCTAGGAAGCGGCGCGGCGAACGTCCGCAGCGATATCGGATCGGTGCCGGTCGAGCCATGCGGTCGCCTCGGCGCCATCGACGCGGCACTCGAAGGTCGGCCAGGACGGGTCCTCTCGCGACTCGATCTCCAGCCGGTCTCGGGCATAGCGGATCAGCTCGCGGAGCGTTTCATATCCGGGCCGGCCCTCGAGGGCGTCGGCGATCCAGGGCGTCGACCAGCCCCGTTTGGCGAGAAGCGCAATGCTGGCCGGATCGGCCTCCTCGAACCAGGGGGTGGCGTCGAACTCCGCCCGCATCGCCTCATCGGCTGTGTGGCACGTCGCGTGGATCATGCTCCGCTCCTGCTGGTCGGACCCATCATCTGCATCATAGCCCAGCAGGAGGCGCTATGCGCGCGTTTGAACACCACTTAAGCGGCTGCGCGGCGCCTGAACTCCGGCCAACCAGCACAGGATGCTGGCCGGCCCCGCGATGATCCGGTATCATCCACGGGCATGCCGCTCTCTGGGGCGGGTCTTCGCCAAAGCCCTCTCCCAGACCATGCTTTCGGCGCGCGAAGCAGTATTCCCGCAAGCGTATTCGGCTGGTCGCAGCGCATTCCGGCGCGACAGGGAGACCACCAGGCAATCCCACGGCGAGTGACATGCCTCGGATCTGAAACCGCGCAGAGCAGGAGGTAGCCATGCTCGTTCGTGACGCTATGACCGCGCATGCGGAATGGATCTCTCCGGACATCTCGCTGACCGAGGTCGCGCGCAAGATGCGCGACGCGGATATCGGATGCCTCCCCGTGGGAGAAAATGATCGTCTCATCGGAATGATCACGGATAGAGACCTTGCCTGCCGTGGCTGCGCCGAAGGGGCCGATCCCAACACGACAAAAGCGAGAAAGGTCATGACGGCGGGTATCACCTGGTGCTTCGAGGACGATGACATCAGGGATGCGACGCGCCGCATGACGGACAAGGAGATCCATCACATGCCGGTGATGAACACGCAGAAGCGGATGACTGGCATTCTCTCTCTGTCCGATTTGGCGCTGAGAGCGCCGAAGGATTTGTTCGGCGAGGTCACACGGCTTGTTGCCCGCGACGCATCGCGGCACGCTTCCGAACCCATGGCCCACTAGCTGTCCAAGCCCGGACGGCTTTTCATCCGGGACTGGGCCGAGAGGCTGGGGTTGCAAAGCTCCGCCTCCTGGCCCGGAGACGCCGGGATGGCAGGGCCAGCATCCTGGCGTTGCCGGTTCGACGCCCATGCCAACCTAAGAACCGGACTCCATCAGCAGGTCGGCAAGCCGGCTTTGCCCAGTCCACAGAGCCGCGCTCCAGCCCCGCGCGATTGCGGCCTCAACATTCGCCGGGGCGTCGTCGATCAGGAACAGCTCGTGCGGCTCAAAACCTGTTCGCCCAGCCCAGCGCCGCCGCATAGTGGATGGCGTCGAAATGGCGCTCGAAGCCGAGCGTGTGCCAGAGATATCGTGCGCGCTCATGCTCCTGGACTGTCGCGAGATGCAATTCCAGGCCGTGCGCTCGCAGCTCCGCCAATTGTCCCAGCAGGTCCCGATCGACGTGGGAATCCTGTTCGAACCAGTATCGGACGAGGGTGCCCGCATTCACTGTCGCGCCCATTTTCGCCAATGCGGGCTCAAGTCGCGCATGGAGATCAGCACGGCCATGGATGATGTCGGGCCAATGCGGGGCGAAGAACTCCGCCTGCAAGGTCTCCCTGGAGAGACCGAGATCACGTTCGAGATGAGCCGCCCATCCCCTTGGATCGGGATGTACGATCAGCACGCCGTCGACATCGACCATCACCGCCTTGAAGCGCATCGCGTCAGGATAGGCGGGCATCCTGCTCGTGAGAAGAGCCGGAATCGCCCCTGGCGGGAGCAGCGTGCGGCGTCGCCACCACTCTAATACCGGAATCGCCCCTGGCGGGAGCAGCGTGCGGCGTCGCCACCACTCTAATAC
>NZ_JBFTZN010000342.1:0-7253 GCF_056406775.1 Allobosea sp. P1_A7 | reverse complement strand
ATCTTCTCTCCAGCGTCGCCGCTGCGGCGGCCGTTTGCGCTGCTGCCACGACGGCCGGCGCCGCCACGCCGAAGAACGCCCTGGTGATGGCGTGGAATATCGACGCGATCAGCACTTTCGATCCGGCCCAGGTCGGCGAGGTCGTGACCAACGAGATCCTGCAGAACACCTGCGACACGCTGGTCGATTTCGACCCGGCCGACGAGCGCAAGGTTGTCCCGCTCTTCGCCGAGCGCTGGGACGTCTCGCCGGATCGCAAGGAGATCACCTTCCACCTGCGCAAGGGCGCCAAGTTCCCGTCCGGCAACCCGGTGACCGCTGAGGATGTTCTCTGGTCGCTGCGCCGCGTGGTCAAACTCAATTTCGGCAATGCCGCGACCCTGACCGAATACGGCTTCACCAAGGACACGGTCGATCAGCGCATCGTGGCGCCGGATGCCAATACGGTCGTGTTCAAGCTCGACAAGGCCTATCCGACGACGCTGATCCTGCAGGCGATCGCCGCCAACCGCGTCGCTGCCGTGATGGACATGAAGACCATCATGGCCAATGAGCAGAATGGCGATCTCGGCAATAAGTATCTCGGCACCCGCACGGCCTGCGTCGGCCCCTACAAGCTGACGCGCTGGAACGCGGGCGAGTCCATCGTGCTCGAGGCGAACGAGGGCTATTGGGGCAAGGCTCCGGCGCTGAAGCGCGTGCTGATCCGGCATGTCGCGGAAGCCGGCACCCAGCGCCTGCTGCTGGGGCAGGGCGACGTCGACGTCGCGCGTGACCTGACGCCCGAGGACGTCAAGGACCTTGAAGCCTCGAAGGATGTCTCGATCCTCAAGGTTCTGCGGCCGCAGCTGTTCTTCTGGAACTTCAACGTTGCGGACGGCCCCTTCTCCAAGGAGAAGGTGCGCCTCGCGATGCGCTACCTGATCGACTATGACGGTCTCGGCAAGACGATCATGACCTATCTCGGGGTGCCGCGGGCGAGCTTCGCGCAGCTTGGAGCGGTCGGCGCATTGGACGAGAAGGAGGGCCAGCCCTTCAAGCTCGACCTCGACAAGGCCAAGCAGCTCCTGACCGAGGCGGGCTATCCGAACGGTTTCGAAGCCAGCCTGATCTTCGGCACCTTGCCGCATTCGGCGCCGATCGCCCAAAGCGTGCAGCAGAACGCCTCCAAGATCGGCGTGAAGCTGTCGCTCGAGCGGATGGCCAATGCCCAGCTGTTCAGCAAGGTTCGCGGCCGCGAATTCCAGTCGGCGATGCTGGCCTGGCAGACCGGCGTGCCGGATGCGCATGGGAATGCCTCGCGCCTCGTCTTCAATCCCGACAACCGGGCCGAGGCGAAGCAGACGCAATATCCGAGCTGGCGTTCGTCGTATCAGGACCTGGCGCTCAACGCCAAGATCGACGAAGCCTTGCTGGAAGCCGACACGGCCAAGCGCGACGCGCTCTACGCCGAGATTCAGAAGGACGTCATGGCCAAGGGGCCGATGGCCTTCATGTTCCAGATGTACAACATCGCGGGTGTCCGCAAGGACCTGAAGGACTGGAGCTGGACCGGCTTCAAGACCTACTACGCCCGAACCAGCAAGTAAGGCTGACCGGTGTCCGAAGTCGCCGAGGTCGCTCGGTCTCGATCAGCCGCTCTGGATGCAGTTCGCGCGCTATGTCTGGGGCATCCTGCATCTCGATTTCGGGACGGCGCTGACCACCGGGAAACCGGTGATGGAAGACATCGCCCGCGTCTTCCCGGCGACGATCGAGCTCGCCAGCGTGGCGATCATCATCGGTACGGGGCTCGGCATTCCGATGGGCGTGCTCGCCGCCATGTACCGCGATACGTGGATCGACCAGCTGTCACGCGTCGTCGGGCTGATCGGTTATTCCGCCCCCAATTTCTGGCTCGGCCTGATGGGGCTCGTCTTGTTCTACGCCACGCTCGGCTGGGTGGCGGGGCCGGGGCGCATCGACTTCACCTATGAGTTCGACCTCGAGCCCGTGACGGGCTTCCTGCTCATCGACAGTGCCATGGCGGGCAACTGGGAGATGTTCGGCAACGCCTTCTCGCACATCATCCTGCCGGCCTCGATCCTGGCCTTCGGCGCGTTCGCCTATATCAGCCGCATGACGCGCAGCTTCATGATCGAGCAGCTGAGCCAGGAATATGTGGTGACGGCGCGGGTCAAGGGGCTGTCCTGGTCGCGCACCGTTTGGGGCCATGCCTTTCGCAATATCGCCGTGCAGGTCGTGACCGTCGTGGCGCTCTCCTACGCCTTCCTGCTGGAAGGGGCGGTGCTCACGGAGACGGTCTTCGCCTGGCCCGGTTTCGGCCGCTACCTGACCAATGCCCTGCTCGCGGGCGACATGAATGCCGTGGTCGGCTGCACGCTGCTCGTCGGCGTCATCTTCGTCACGCTCAATCTGCTCTGCGACCTGCTCTACCGGGTCTTCGACCCGCGCACCCGGTGAAGGCACGCCATGTCCGCTCCCCCTCTTGAAACGTCCGGCACAGGCCTCAAGGCCTGGCTTACGGCCCCCGTTCCGGCCTCGMCATTCCAGGCGCGTATGCAGCAGCTGTCCCTGAAATGGTGGCGGCTCAAGGCCAACCCGTCGGCGCTGTTCGGGCTGGCCGTCATCGTACTCATCGTGCTGGCGGCCTTGTTTGCGCCGCTGATCGCGACGCATGACATCTATGCCCAGGATCTCGGCAAGCGGCTGATGCGGCCGTCGGCGGCGCATTGGCTCGGCACGGACGAACTCGGCCGCGATATCTTCAGCCGGCTCGTCTTCGGCGCCCGCATCACGCTCTACATTGCCTTGCTGACGGCGATCATCGTCGCGCCGCTCGGTTTGATCATCGGCACCACCTCCGGTTATCTCGGCGGCTGGGTCGATATCGTGCTGATGCGCGTGGTCGATGTCTTCCTGGCCTTCCCGAGCCTGGTGCTGGCGCTCGCCTTCGTCGCCGCGCTCGGCCCGGGCATCGAGAACGCCATCATCGCGATTGCGCTCGCCGCCTGGCCACCGATCGCCCGGCTTGCCCGCGCGGAAACCCTGTCGATCCGCAAGTCGGACTATATTGCCGCCGTGCGGCTGCAGGGAGCCTCGCCGTTGCGCATCATCCTTGGCCATGTCGTGCCGATGTGCATTCCCTCTGTCGTGGTGCGCCTCACGCTCAACATGGCAGCGATCATCCTCACCGCTGCGGGGCTCGGTTTCCTCGGCCTCGGTGCGCAGCCGCCGAGCCCGGAATGGGGCGCCATGCTGGCTTCCGGCCGGGAGTTCATTTTGACCAATGGCTGGATTGCGGCCATTCCCGGTACCGCCATCCTGATCACCAGCCTCGCCTTCAACCTCTTCGGGGATGGCCTGCGCGATATCCTGGATCCGCGTCATGGCTAAGCCGCTGCTCGAGGTCGAGGACCTCTTCGTGTCCTTCAAGGGGGCTCATCGCACCACCCAGGCGGTCCGGGGCATCTCGTTCAACGTCGGCCGGGAGAAGGTCGGTATCGTCGGCGAGTCCGGTTCGGGCAAGTCGCTCACCGGGCGCACGGTGCTGAAGCTGACGCCGAAGGCCGCACATATCGACGCCAGGCGGCTCTCCTTCGACGGCATCGACCTGCTCGCCGCCAGCGAGCGGCAGATGCGGAGCATTCGAGGCAACCGCATCTCGATGATCCTGCAGGACCCGAAATTCTCGCTCAACCCGCTGATGCGGGTCGGCCAGCAGATCACCGAAGCCTACCGCCTGCATCACAAGGTCGGCCGGCGCGAGGCCGAAGCGCGGGCGCTGGCCATGCTCGAGGCGGTGAAGATCCGCGATCCCGACCGCGTCTACCAGCTCTTCCCGCACGAGGTTTCGGGCGGCATGGGGCAGCGCATCATGATTGCCATGATGCTCATTCCCGAGCCGGACCTGATCATTGCCGACGAGCCGACTTCGGCCCTCGACGTGACGGTGCGAAGGCAGGTCCTGACCATTCTCGACGAGCTCGTCACGCGGCGTGGCGCGGGCCTGATGTTCATCAGCCATGACCTCAACCTCGTCGCCGATTTCTGCGACCGCGTGTTGGTCATGTATGCCGGCCGGATCATGGAGGACATCGCCGCGCGCGACCTGCGCAATGCGCGCCACCCCTATACGCGCGCGCTGCTCGACAGCCTGCCGCGGCTCGACCGCGCCACCGACATGCTCCAGGTCCCGAGCCGCGACCCGGCCTGGCTCGACGGTCCGACGATCCGCAGCGGAGTGGCGACATGAGTGCTCCGGCCACGAACGCTTCTGGGGCTGCGCAGCAGACCGCCCTCGCAGTCAGCCATCTCAACATCATCTTCGGCAGCGGCGCAGCCGCGATGACCGCGGTCGACGATGTCTCCTTCACGCTCGGGCACGGCGAAGCCTTCGGGCTGATCGGCGAGTCCGGCTGCGGCAAGTCGACGATCCTGCGTGCGCTCGTCGGGCTCAACCGCGATTACGAGGGCACGATCAGGTTCCGCGACACGGTGGTGCCGCGCCAGCGCGACAAGAGCTTTTTTCGTCGGGTGCAGATGGTCTTCCAGGACCCCTATGCCTCGCTTCATCCGCGCAAGATGGTGCAATACGTCCTGGCCGAGCCTCTCCGGATTCACGGGTTCGACCGGCATCAGGAGCGCATCGACGAAATCCTATCGGCCGTCGGGCTCGGGCCGTCGTTCCGCTATCGCTTCCCGCATGAGCTTTCGGGCGGCCAGCGCCAGCGCGTCGCGATCGCACGCGCACTCATCATCGAGCCCGAACTGCTGCTCMTCGACGAGCCGACCTCGGCGCTCGATGTTTCGGTCCAGGCCGAAATCCTCAACCTGCTGAAGCAGCTCCGGCGTGCCCGCGACCTGACCTATCTGATGGTCAGTCACGACCTCGCGGTGGTGACGCATCTGTGCGAGCGCGTCGGCATGATGAGCGAAGGACGCATCATCGAGGAGATGAGCGCCGAGGACGTGCGCGCCGGCCGCGCCGCCGAGCCTTACACGCGGGAATTCCTGGAGGCGAGCACGGGGTACCGGCCGGCCTCGTGACTGCAATCCTCAGGGGAGGCGATTTTTCCATGCGCAAAGACGTTTCGGGGGACGGACAGGTTGCGGATGCGGCCTGGCCGAATGAGGACTGGAGTGCGGTAAACCCCGCTGATGCGGGCTGGTCCGCGGATGGCCTCGACCGCGTCTGGAGCTATGCCGACACGATCGCGACTGCGACGCTGATGATCGTGCAGGGCGGCCGGGTTGTCGCGAGCCGCGGCGATCTCGCCCATCGTTACCAGTGCCATTCGATCCGCAAGAGCTTCCTCAGCGCTCTCATCGGTATCCATGAGGACGAAGGCACGATCGACCTGTCGCGCAGCCTGGCGCAGCTCGGAGTCGACGACAAGGACGGCCTGAGCGAACGCGAGAAGGCGGCCACGATCTACGACCTGCTAACTGCGCGCTCGGGCATCTTTCACCCGGCCGGGTATGAATCGGCCTGGATGAAGTCGATCAAGGAGCCGCGCCATTCGCACGCGCCGGGCGCCTTCTGGTCCTATAACAACTGGGACTTCAACGCTCTCGGCACGATCTTCGGCGCGCTCACCGGTGCCGGCATCCATGATGACTTCCAGGGGCGCATCGCCGGGCCGCTCGGCATGCAGGATTTCCGCTTCGACGAGGAACGTCGCGACGGCTGGATCGAGCCGGACGACTGCTCCGTGCACCCGGCCTATCCGTTCCGGATGTCGACGCGCGATCTCGCCCGCTTCGGCCTGATGTTCCTGCGGCGAGGCCGCTGGCGCAGCCGGCAGGTGGTGCCGGCCAACTGGGTGGCGACCAGTGTCCTGCCGCTCTCGGATGCAGGCCCGCGTGGCGGCTATGGCTATATGTGGTGGGTGTCGCGGTCCGGTGCTGGTTTTCCGGGCGTCGTGCTGCCGGATGGCAGCTACAGCGCCCAGGGCGTCGGCGGGCAGTACTGCCTCGTCATTCCCTCGCTCGACCTGGTGATCGTGCACCGCGTCAACACCGACAAGAAGGGCGAGGAGGTCAACCGCTTCGCCTTCGGGCGCCTGCTGCGCCTCATCCTCAACGCGCGCGTGGGCTGACGGACGCGCTGGCCCTTCTCGTCGTACTCGTCGCAGATCTGGAGAGCCTATGTCGAGTGCCATCGAACGCATTGCGGCCTGGAGCCGGTCCGGACCTGGGTTCGCTCCTCTGGCGCGGACGCGTGCGCGTCATGCGATCGCCGATACGATCGGCTGCATGATTGCCGGCGCCGACGATCAGGCGACGCAGTCGGTGCGTGCGGCTTTCGCCGCCAGCATCGGGCCGTCCGGTGCAGCCGCCGTCATTGGTGGCGGCAGGGCATCGGAAGCCGTCGCCGCCCTGGTGAACGGCACGGCGGCGCATGCTCTCGATTACGACGACAATTTCCGGCCGGGCATCACCCATGCTTCGGCCGTGCTCGTGCCGGCCCTGCTTGCCGTCGCGCATGGTCGAGCCGCGAACGGGCGCAGCTTCGTGGACGCCTATCTCGTCGGGCTCGAGGCGCAGGCGATAGTCGGGCGAGGCATCAATCCGGCGCATTACACGCTCGGGTGGCACGCGACCTCGACGGTGGGGGCTATCGGAACTGCAGCAGGCACGGCCTGGCTGATGGGACTCGATGCGGCGGGCATCGCGCGCGCCATGAGCGTAGCGGCAAGCATGGCGGCCGGGCCCAAGGGGCAGTTCGGGACCCCGGCAAAGCCGCTGCATGCGGGGCTTGCCGCCCGCAATGCCGTTGACGCGGCTGCGCTTGCGGCGGCTGGCATGACAGGTCGTCTCGACATTCTGGAATGCCCGATGGGGGTGGCCGAACTGTTCGGCGACGCGAGCGCGGCGGGATGGGCCGGGATAGCCATTGCCGAGCCGCATGTCATCGAGAGCGAGGGCCTCATCCCCAAGCGCCATCCCTGCTGCGGCTCCACGCATTACACGGTGGACGCGATCCTCGGGCTGAAGGCCGAACATGGCTTCACGAGCGGGGACGTGCTTGCGGTGGAGACGCTGGTCGGTATCGCGAATGCGCGTAACCTCGCCTATCCCGACCCGGAAGACGAGATGCAGGCCCGTTTCTCGATGCATTACTGCGTCGCGCTCGCGCTCCTGCAGGACCGCTTGTCGCTGGCCGATTTCACGCCCGAGGCGGTGCAGCGCCAGGCCGTGCGCGAACTTCTGCCGCGCACGGTCATGAGGGCCTATGACAAGAGCGAGGA
>NZ_JBFTZN010000341.1:0-5667 GCF_056406775.1 Allobosea sp. P1_A7 | reverse complement strand
CTCATGGAAGGCGTGGGCGAGGCTCGCCTCACGAAAGCAGACCCGTATGGCGCCCTTGTCCCGCTTCACCGAGACGGCGCGGTACGTGATCTTCCAGCGCTCGAGCCAAGCGTCCATCTCCTCGAGCCTGCAGAGGAAATCGTCACCCTCGGCAACGACCAGGACCTGATGTCGCCAGGGCCTTATGGCCGGTTCACCACCCTCAACCATCGCGTCACCCTCAACCCGGTCGCAATTCGGCCATACCCGCCGTTCTTCGCGGTCAATGGTCCATCCTACATCCGCCAAACTGACATTTCGCTGACAGGACCTGTCAGCTTCGCGCGCGAGGGCTGCTGATAGACAGCGCCACTCCCAAGCGGGGCCGAACCTCGCCCGCTTGATCGTGACGAGACGGCGGAGGACGGACTCGCCCAGATCCGAGCATCAGCGTCCGCCCGCCAAGAAAAGTCCGTGGGCTCCTAGGGGCATTTCCACCAATTCGGAGCAGGATCATGGCCAATATCGACGGCACAACGGGAGACGACACGCTCTTCGGAACGGAAGACGCCGACCTCATCCGTGGTTTGGCGGGCGCCGATTTCATCCTCGGCTTCGGCGGCAATGATACGCTCGACGGCGGCGGCGGTGACGATCAGCTGGCCGGCGGAGGCGGCGCCGACGTGCTGCAGGGCGGCGCCGGCAATGACACGCTGGCGGGCGACTCCAATTTCGAGATCGCAGGCGCCGACATGCTGACCGGAGGCGGCGGCAATGACCGGTTCGAATGGGACCCGTTCGGCGGAACCTCGACCGCGGCCCTGACCGATATCGTCACCGATTTCCAGGGCGCCGGAAACGCCATTGGCGACACGCTGGAGTTCGACGCCTTCAGCCCCGCGACGCGTTTCAGCTTCGGCGGGCAGCTCAACGCCATGCCCACGCTCGGCAGCGCGATCGGGACCAGCGGCGATGGGCTGGCGGCCATCTCCTATGCGTTCAACGGCGGCAACACCTTTGTGCTCGCCGACAGCAACGACAATGGCAGCTATGACGCGGGCGATCTCACGATCCGCCTCAACGGCCAGCYCAATCTCGTCCAGTCGGATTTCGGCAGCACGCGTTTTGTGATCGCCGGCGGCAATGGCGCGGATACGCTGAACGGCACCCAGGGGAACGACACGATCCTGGGGCTTGGCGGCAACGACACGATTAATGGCCGCGGCGGCGACGATAACATCGAAGGTGGCAACGGCGCTGACACGCTGACGGGCGGGGACGGCAACGATTTCATCCAGGGCGGCAATGGCGCCGACACGATCAATGGCGGCGAAGGCCGCGACTTCCTGACAGGCGATGCCGGCAATGACACGATCGATGGCGGCGCGGATGATGACGGCGGGCTGGCGGGTGGCGACGGCAACGATACGGTGTCCGGCGGTGCCGGCGACGACAATGTCGACGGCGATGATGGGGCCGACACGCTTTCGGGCGGCATCGGCGACGACGACATGTTCGGCGGCGACGGCGCCGATGCGATGTTCGGGGACGCCGGCGCCGACGAATTGTTCGGTGGCCGGGGCAGCGATCAGTTGAGCGGTGGCGCGGGCGCCGACGAGCTGGAAGGCGAAGAAGGCGCCGACCGGATCGAGGGCGGCGGCGGCAACGACCAGTTCAACTTCAACGCCGGCGCCTTCCAGCCCGATTCGAGCTTCTCGGTGCGCGATTTCGTTGCCGATTTCCAGCGTGCCGGACTGGCCGACGGCGATGTGCTCCAGCTCTCCGGCGGCGATTTCGCCTGGGTCGGCCAGATCGAGGCCAATCCACGGATCGGAGCGGCCCTGCCGGGCGGCGGCGATGAGCTGACGCAGCTGGGTTATATCCAGCGTGCCGGCAATACGTTCCTGGTGGCCGACACCAATGATGACGGCCTGCTCGATGCCGATGATTTCACGGTCGAGTTTGCCGGCCTGCAGAGCTTCACGACCGGCGATTTCACCAACACCGACTTCGTCATCGCCGGCACGAATGGCGATGATGTCATTACTGGCACGCGGGACGATGACCGGATCTTCGCCGCTGGCGGCAATGACCAGGTCACCGGGCTTGGCGGCAGCGACGAGATCCATGGCGGCGCCGGCGACGATATCCTCGATGGCGGCCCGGGCGGCTTCGACAATCTGTTCGGCGAGGCGGGCAACGACCGGTTGACGCTCGCGACCAGTGACGGCGGCGGCGTCGCCTCGGGCGGCGAGGGCGACGACGTCCTCTTCGGCAGCGACAGCTCCTTCAGCAATTTCGACAACAGCCTGCAGGGCGATGCCGGCAATGACGAACTGCATGCCGGCGCGGTCGGCTCGGGCATGAACGGGGGAGGTGGCTCCGATCGGCTGGTCAGCGGTGTGGCCGACGACCAGATGGAGGCCGGCCGCGACGAGTTCGGCTTCGATCTCGACAATGCACAGGACCTCTTCGTCTACAGCGGAACCGGGCGCTGGAGCACGGAGGGCAGTTTCTTCGGCGACACGGTCTCCGGCTTCCAGGACGGCTCGGACCTGTTCGACCTGCGCGGCAGCGGCCTGCAATTCGCCGACCTCTCGATCGTCAACGAGGATTTCCAGACGACGATCACCTCGGAGCGCGGGCAGATCACGCTCTTCGAGAGCTTTGGGCAGGAGGTTTTTCTCGACCAGGATGATTTTCTGTTCGGCCCGGCGCCCGCGCCGTTCTCGACCGATCCGCTGTTTATCTAAGGCATCGGCCCGAAAAGTGGTTTCCGGTTTTCGGGCCAGCCGATGCCGGCAGCAAAGGTTCATCGGCCCGAAAAGTGGTTTCCGGTTTTCGGGCCAGCCGATGCCGGCAGCAAAGGTTCATCGGCCCGAAAAGTGGTTTCCGGTTTTCGGGACAGCCGATGCCGGCAGCAAAGGTTCATCGGCCCGAAAAGTGGTTTCCGGTTTTCGGGACAGCCGATGCTGGCACGGGAAGTCCGATGGCCTGGCAGGTTCGGACACAGACGGACTGACGCAGAAGGGAGCGCGCTGCGGGGCGCTCCCTGTTTTTCGACGGTGTTCCTTCCAACCAGAGACCCGGCTGCGAGTGCACTCATCAAAAATACTTGATAATAATCGTATATGGTGATAATATCACCATATGAAATCATATCAATGCCGAATGGCCCGTGCGGCCCTGAACTGGAGCATGCCCGAGCTGGCGCAGAAGGCCGGTGTCGGCGTCAATACCGTCAACCGTTTCGAGGCGGGCCAGGATGCAAGGATGAGCAGCGTCGAGAAGATGCAGGCCGCCTTGTCCGAAGCCGGCGTCATCTTCATCGCCGAGAATGGCGAGGGGGCCGGCGTGCGGCTGCGGAAGGGCTTTGTGCCCACAACTGTCCCGACAGCGTCACATGCCTCGCTCAAGGTCAGCGCCAGCACGGTGCGGGCCCGCGCCGCACGCGCGGCGGACCACGCCATGAGCGAGATGGACGCAAGCACGGCAGAGAAGACGGAACGCCGCGAGCGATTGACCAACGAGCCTGACGTCGTCAGGAAAGCCCGCAGCAAGAGCAGGGACGCATCATGAACCACGACAGACCGCGCCGGCCGACCAGCGCCCGCGACCAGGCCGAAGCCCTGTTCAAGCCGGCCGCACCGAAAGCGCCACCCGTGATCGAGAAGCGGCCGGCGCTTCCCGGCGCCAAGGAGATGGTGACGCTGCGGATCGACCACGATGTCCTCGATCATTTCCAGAGCGGCGGACCAGGCTGGCAGGACCGCGTCAACGACGCGCTGCGCCAGGCGGCGGGCCTCGTCGGCGATGACACGCTGAAGCCCGAGGATCTCAACTCGTCGAATGACGGCTGAGACGAGCGGCGACGGGCCGCGCCGCTCGAGCATGCTGCGAAAAAGCGGCAACGGTCTTTCGCACTGAGCATGCCCTGAACCATTGGTGTCGATCATGATTTCTGCATTTTGACGATTTCGTCCAAATGCGGCGTGATCTAACGATCTGTGATTGCATCGGCTTTCCCGAAAACCGCAATCCACTTTTCGGGCCGATGCTTTAGGTCTTGTTCTTGAGACCGTGCAGGCGGATGATTTCGGCGCGAAGCTTGGCCACCGCCGCCTCGCCGCGGACGCCCTTGATGCCGCGCTCTTCGCGATCGGTCGAGCCGGGAACGCCATCGAGGAAGGTGTTGCGCTTCGCGGTCGGCATCGCCAGCAGATAGGCGATCTCACATTCGTGCCGCCACTCTTCCGACGAGGTCGAGACTTCGCGCCCGGCGAGATGGGACCAGGCGAAGGAAGGGGCAGGGGCAGACAAGGCGAATCTCCTGAAGTGACAGAGTAGCCTTTGTCATTCCCGTAGCGCCGTGACGAGCCGAACGTCGCGGCATCCTCACATGTTTCTTTCCAACTGCCGGTTCAGCGGCCGCATCCGCATTCGGTTCGCCACCGCGATGGAAACCTGGAATCCCGAGCCCGACCTGGGCTCATGATGTCTGGCGCTGCGGCTGTTTCCTGTTCGCACGTCGCTCGCTATTACGGCGCCTCGCGCCTGTCCCCTGCCAGCCGCCGAGCATGTCGAAGACCTCCAGCCCATCCCATGCTTCGTCCTCCTGCGCGCGGCGTTTCGCCAGCGTCACGAGCGCCCAGGCCTTGCGTAGGACCCGGCCCAGAGCGGAAGGCTGCGTCGGCGCGGAATGCGCCCCCGGCGCTCCGCCATCTTGCGGTCTCTGCATGAAATCGTCGCGCCCCACCCGGTGCTTCTTGCTTGGGCCTTCTTGCCGAAGGCCGGCTTTGATTGTCTTCGGGCAGATCGTCGCGATTTCCAGGGCCAGCCGGAAGGTTTCAGATCTCATCCGCAACGCTCGATCCGCGGTATCGATCGCGCTGTCACGGCCCCGAACCGCGAGGAGCCGCGCATTGGGACGTCCAGTCATCAAGATGAGATCGGCGGGCAAGGTGCGGCGTCGCCCGCTCCTGTAGAGATTGAGGGCAGTTCGACGCCGGGAGGCCAGGGGGGCGCCGCTGATGGGAGTTCAGACCCAGAATCGCCGGTTCAGACGCGCGATGAGCGCTCTCGTCCTGCTCCCACCCACGCTCGGGTGCGAGCGGAGGCGAGCCAGGCCTCGGCCGTCGACCCCCCGGCTGCGATATCCTGCTCCGCCCAGGTCAGATATGCCAGATTGCCATGGGCGTGCAGGCTCGAGGCCTGAGCCGCGCTTGGGCTCATGCCATAGCGCTTCCGGAACGCACGGCTGAAATGGGCCTCGCTGCGAAATCCGTGCTGATGCGCGATCGCCGATATCTTCAGCCTTCCCGCAGACCTGATCATCACCTGCAGGCTGGCGCTCAGCCGGATCCCGACCAGCCAGCGCCGCACGCCGCCATGGGCCTCGAACGACCGGAACAGTTTCGAGCGCGAGACGCCCAGCGCGGCCATCAGGTCGTCTGGGCCGAAATCCGGGTCGGACAGCCTGCCTCGGGCCAGCCGATGAGCGCGATCGAAGAGCGGGACATCCTCGCGTTCCTTTCTCGGCCCGCCGGAGGGAAGGGCGGTTGCGGCAAAGCGCAGGATGCCGTCGACGGCCGACTGCGCCTGGTCGACGCTGAGCCCGTCGATATGCTCCACCAAGGCCCGGATCAGGGTGCCGAGAGCTCCACCAAGGCCCGGATCAGGGTGCCGAGA
>NZ_JBFTZN010000340.1:2500-5751 GCF_056406775.1 Allobosea sp. P1_A7 | reverse complement strand
GGCGTTGACAGGGTGAGAGGGTGGGGCCTATAACGCAGCCATCGAGACGGCGCCGCCGCTGGCGGGGCCGCTCTACTGCGCTTCATGAGAGCTTCGGGCCTTGTAGCCGAGAGATCGGTTGGCCTGCTTGTCTTTGTTAGACGCAYYGCTGTTTGAAAACTGAAGACAGAAAGAGAAACGTGGACGGCGATGTTCTTGCGGACTTGCTTTCGGGCAAGTCAAACGAGACTTCGGTGTGCTGCGTTTACAAGAGCCATCGCTGGTTACTTCGGTAATCAAGCAATGACTCCGTCAATACGCAGCGATGCCGGAACAAACTCATCCAATCTGAGAGTTTGATCCTGGCTCAGAGCGAACGCTGGCGGCAGGCTTAACACATGCAAGTCGAACGGGCACTTCGGTGCTAGTGGCAGACGGGTGAGTAACACGTGGGAACGTACCTTTCGGTTCGGAATAATTCAGGGAAACTTGGACTAATACCGGATAAGCCCTTCGGGGGAAAGATTTATCGCCGATAGATCGGCCCGCGTCTGATTAGCTAGTTGGTGAGGTAATGGCTCACCAAGGCGACGATCAGTAGCTGGTCTGAGAGGATGATCAGCCACATTGGGACTGAGACACGGCCCAAACTCCTACGGGAGGCAGCAGTGGGGAATATTGGACAATGGGCGCAAGCCTGATCCAGCCATGCCGCGTGAGTGATGAAGGCCTTAGGGTTGTAAAGCTCTTTTGTCCGGGAAGATAATGACTGTACCGGAAGAATAAGCCCCGGCTAACTTCGTGCCAGCAGCCGCGGTAATACGAAGGGGGCTAGCGTTGCTCGGAATCACTGGGCGTAAAGGGCGCGTAGGCGGACTCTTAAGTCGGGGGTGAAAGCCCAGGGCTCAACCCTGGAATTGCCTTCGATACTGAGAGTCTTGAGTTCGGAAGAGGTTGGTGGAACTGCGAGTGTAGAGGTGAAATTCGTAGATATTCGCAAGAACACCAGTGGCGAAGGCGGCCAACTGGTCCGATACTGACGCTGAGGCGCGAAAGCGTGGGGAGCAAACAGGATTAGATACCCTGGTAGTCCACGCCGTAAACGATGAATGCCAGCCGTTGGGGTGCATGCACCTCAGTGGCGCAGCTAACGCTTTAAGCATTCCGCCTGGGGAGTACGGTCGCAAGATTAAAACTCAAAGGAATTGACGGGGGCCCGCACAAGCGGTGGAGCATGTGGTTTAATTCGAAGCAACGCGCAGAACCTTACCAGCTTTTGACATGTCCGGTTTGATCGACAGAGATGTCTTTCTTCAGTTCGGCTGGCCGGAACACAGGTGCTGCATGGCTGTCGTCAGCTCGTGTCGTGAGATGTTGGGTTAAGTCCCGCAACGAGCGCAACCCTCGCCCCTAGTTGCCATCATTCAGTTGGGAACTCTAGGGGGACTGCCGGTGATAAGCCGCGAGGAAGGTGGGGATGACGTCAAGTCCTCATGGCCCTTACAGGCTGGGCTACACACGTGCTACAATGGCGGTGACAATGGGCAGCGAAAGAGCGATCTGGAGCTAATCCCAAAAAGCCGTCTCAGTTCAGATTGCACTCTGCAACTCGAGTGCATGAAGGTGGAATCGCTAGTAATCGTGGATCAGCATGCCACGGTGAATACGTTCCCGGGCCTTGTACACACCGCCCGTCACACCATGGGAGTTGGGTTTACCCGAAGGCGTCGCGCTAACCGCAAGGAGGCAGGCGACCACGGTAGGCTCAGCGACTGGGGTGAAGTCGTAACAAGGTAGCCGTAGGGGAACCTGCGGCTGGATCACCTCCTTTCTAAGGTAGGATTTTTCGGTGAAGCTTGCTTCATCATCAAATCCGCTTGGAACAAAGAGGCCAAATCAGGCCTCGACATGCGGAACTTCGCCGTCTTCGTTTCTCTTTCTTTTCCGGGCGAATGCGCTCAGATCTGTTCGACATAGGGTCGGATGTGATCGCGCATTCTGGGCCAACAGCTTGGTTCTTTGGCCGTGTCTTGCGACGTTGTCGCGAGACATGCCTTGGGCCTGTAGCTCAGTTGGTTAGAGCGCGCGCTTGATAAGCGTGAGGTCGGAGGTTCAAATCCTCCCAGGCCCACCAGCTTTCTCGACAAGCCGTCAGGTTCGATTACGGGGCCATAGCTCAGTTGGGAGAGCGGTAGCTTTGCAAGCTTCAGGTCGTCGGTTCGATCCCGTCTGGCTCCACCATACCGCCCGGAAATTCAGGTTTTGCTGATTGCAGCTCTTTGAGCTGCGATGAGTAACGCTGTTTGTCATTGTGAAGAGGGAATAGATCTGAAGAGGTCGCTACCCAGCGACATTCGGGACGCGGACACCATCCGTGCTCGTCTTATTCGGGTCTATTCGGCAAGCATAAAATGGTCTTTCCGATCATGTTTTGCATCCTGTTGGATTGCGGACATCGATCATGAGAACGATCAAGTGCCTTAAGAGCATTCGGTGGATGCCTTGGCGCTGAGAGGCGATGAAGGACGTGATACGCTGCGATAAGCCGTGGGGAGCTGCGAATGAGCTTTGATCCGCGGATTTCCGAATGGGGAAACCCACCTTCGACAATTCGTATTGTGACACCAGTCGGGAGCGCGCTCCCCAAAAGTGGTCTCCACTTTTGGGATTAGAGTTCGCTCAATTAACCAGCTGATGTTGCACTACGAATTGTCAGATGAAGGTATTGAGCCCTGAATACATAGGGGTTCAAAGCTAACCCAGGGAACTGAAACATCTAAGTACCTGGAGGAAAGGACATCAACGAGACTCCGTTAGTAGTGGCGAGCGAACGCGGACCAGGCCAGTGCTTGCTTGGAATTTACCGGAAGTGGTTGGGAAACCACGCATCAATGGGTGATAGCCCCGTACGGATCTGAGACCAAGCGAGACATGAGTAAGGCGGGACACGTGAAATCCTGTCTGAACGTGGGGGGACCACCCTCCAAGCCTAAGTACTCCTCAGCGACCGATAGTGAACAAGTACCGTGAGGGAAAGGTGAAAAGCACCCCGACGAGGGGAGTGAAATAGCACCTGAAACCGAATGCTTACAAACAGTGGGAGCTCAAGGTTCGTCCTGAGTGACCGCGTACCTTTTGTATAATGGGTCAGCGACTTAATCTGACGAGCAAGCTTAAGCCGGTAGGTGTAGGCGCAGCGAAAGCGAGTCTGAACAGGGCGTTCAGTTCGTCGGATTAGACCCGAAACCGGGTGATCTAGCCATGAGCAGGTT
>NZ_JBFTZN010000339.1:0-5783 GCF_056406775.1 Allobosea sp. P1_A7 | reverse complement strand
CCGTGATGGCGACCAAGCAGGACTACGACCGCCTGGCTGCGGACCTTGCCGCGATCGGGCGGCCGATCCTTGTCGGCTTCGAGGCGACCGGCAACTACCATCGCACGCTCGCCTATCGGCTTCTGACGGCAGGCTTCGAGCTTCGGCTGATCTCCTCGGTCGCGCTCGCCCGGACGCGGGAGGCGCTACACAACGGTTGGGACAAGAACGATCCCAAGGACGCCCAGGTCATCCTGCACATGCTGCGGATCGGTGCCACGCAGGCCTATGTCGACCCGTTGGCCGCCGGCATCAACGATCTCCAGGAGTTGTCGAAGACGCACGAGACGATTTCGAAGGCCAAGACGCAGACCTGGCACCGCATCCTGACGCATTACCTACCGCTGTACTTTCCGGAGATCGGCCGCTTCGCCGGCAATAGCCGCTCGGATTGGTTCCTGGCACTGATCGAGCGCTTCCCGACGCCCGGCAGCATCATCGCACTGGAACGGGAAGCGTTCGTGGCCGAGGCCTGGCCTCTGGTCGGCCGCAAAGTCTCCAAGGCTCGGCTAATCAACGATATCTACGAGACGGCTTGCTCATCGATTGCGTTGCCCGTGCCGGAGGAAAGCGCGGCGATCACGATGTTCCGGATGATTATTGCCCAGGCTCGGGGCCTGATCCGGGAGCGCAATCGGATCGAAGAGATCGCGCAGGTCACGTTGGCCGATCATCACGATTACCAGTTGCTGCGGCGGATCCCGGGAATCGGACCGATCAACGCTCTGACAATCCTGGCCGAAGCCGGAGACCTGCGGCGGTTCGGCCATCACCGCCAGTTCCTGAAGTTCTGCGGCCTCGACCTCGCTACCTGCCAATCCGGCACGTTCCGCGGTCGGACCAAGCTGTCGAAGTACGGCAATGCCCGGCTGCGCCGAACGTTCTGGATGGCAGCGCAGGTCGCCGCGCGCCAATGTGACAACAGCTTCCGCGACAAGCTTGGTCGCTATGTTGCCGGTCACGCGGACGATGCCGATCGCCGTCGCAAGGCGATGACCGCGCTTACCGCCAAGATGGCGCGGGTGGCGCATGCCGTCGTCAAGACGGGAACAGAATACCGGCCGTTCCTGGAACGGTCGGATGCCAGGTGGAAGGACCCCTCTCTRCAAGTGCCGTGAGGGCGCCAAAGGCGACCCTGTAGATAATGTTCGGGCCTTCCACCTGGGTGCGTATCTCGTCTTGAGGACGGTGAGGACCACGGCCGCGTCAATGCCGCTGGATCCTGTGTTTGCTATGGCTGGGAGCGATCCCGTTGACGGTGGAAACCATCTGGATCAGCTTACTGCCGACGTCGGCGCGTTGCCGACGTGACGAGACCTGTTGGCCAAAGCCCAAAGCTGCCTCCCGACATAGGACGTTGTCCGTGAGAACGGTGTGGACCCGGTACGGTACCGCGTCGATCAGAGCCACCAGGAAGGCAGAAGCCGAGGTCCGGCCGGTCTTCCTGACCACCTGGACGAAGGCGAATTTGCTCGTGCGATCAATGGCCACGTAGAGGTAGAGCTTGCCCTCGGCAGTCTGTACCTCGGCGATGTCGATATGGACGTAGCCGATCGGGTAGGACTTGAAGCGCCTCTTCGGCTCCTTGTCTCCTGCCACCTCCGGCAACCGGCTGATGCCATGACGCTGCAGGCAGCGGTGCAATGATGAGCGCGTCAGATGCGGGATCGTCGCCTGCAGAGCATAGAGGCAATCGTCGAGCGGCAGCAGAGTATGCCGGCGGAAGGCGACGATCACCGCCTCCTCCTCGATCGACAGCACGGTCGATCGAGGCTCGCATGGACCGGTCTTGAGATCCGCCGTCGAGCTCCGTCTCTTCCACTTGGCCACCGTCTTCTGGTTGATGCCGTAGCGCTTCGCCAGAGCCCTCAGGCTCTCTTGATGGGATGGACGGCGCCTGCACCGGCACCGTTCTTAAGGCAGGCGTGTTGCCATCACGGACCATTCCGAGGAGCCCCATCCATGCGCAAGCAGAACACTGACCTGTCCGCCGCTGTAACGGTCGGTCTCGATTTGGCGAAGCTTATCTTCCAGGTTCACGTGGTCGACGGCTCGGGCGGTGTGCTGCTGACGAGAGCCATCAGACGTCRSGACCTCTTGCCCTTCTTCGAGCAGCTACCGCCATGCCTGGTCGGGCTTGAAGCTTGTGGCTCCGCCCATCATTGGGCGCGTAGGCTRATCGGCTGTGGTCATGATGTGCGGCTGATGCCGCCGGCCTACGTGAAGGCCTATGTCCGGCGCCAGAAAAATGATGCAGCAGATGCAGCGGCAATCTGCGAGGCTGTGACCCGGCCATYCATGCGCTTCGTGCCGGTACGCTCGATCGCAAACCAGGCTGCACTCATGCACCATAGGGTCCGCGAGATCCTCGTCGCCCAGCGGACGCAAATGCTGAATGCCCTGCGTGGCCACCTGGCCGAGATCGGGATCATTGCCGCGCAGGGACCGAACAACGCCCGCAGTCTGGCTGCTCTCATCGGTAGTGGCGACGAGGCGGAGATCCCGTCCACCGTGCAGACGGCCCTGGCTCCGCTCGTGCGCCAGATTGAACATCTCGACGCGGAGATCGCAGTCAGCGATGACGCGATCGAACAGCTCGCGAAAGAGAATGAGACCGCCCGGSGCCTGATGACGGTGCCTGGCATCGGTCCGGTGACGGCTTCCGCCATCGCTGCGACGGTGCAGGATATCTCGGCATTCGAGGGGCCGCGCGCGTTCTCCGCCTCTATCGGGTTGACGCCTCGACAGAACTCGTCTGGGGGCAAGGAACGGTTGGGGCGGATATCCAAGATGGGAGACCGCTATCTTCGCAAACTTCTCGTCGTCGGTGCACACGCAGTGTTGCGTCACCGCAGAAAGGGCGAGGACGCTCTGAGGACATGGGCAAGCCGGCTCCTGGATACCAAACCCTTCAGGGTTGTGGCCATCGCCGTAGCAAACAAGCTCGCCCGCATCGCCTTCGCGCTGATGCGAGGCGGTTCTCGCTATCGCGGCGCGGCCGCATAACCAGCGGCTTCAAGGCAACGCGTCAAGCAATCGAGGGTGACCATGAGGTGATGTGAGCGAGCAGAAGATCCGCAGAGCCTGCAGCATAGTCGGAGCCTCGAGCTCGCTCTCTTGATCAGGTCAGCGGATCAGCGGAAACCATCAGGGCCGGCGGATGACACCATCCGCAGCGACAGGCCGAAGACATGACCGCACCCGCGACCTTCACATGACCGAAGCCGAACCCTTGATCCGCAGGCGCCGTCCAGACATGACTATGCTGTATCGCTCGACGGACAGCCTCTGTCGTCGTGGCGCTCCCATGGTGAACCTGATGGGGTGGACGGCCTCCGCTCCCGGCATCGAGGTGCCATAGTGTGGCTGTCAAAGGTCACATGAGGGAGAGCCGTCCATGGAGAGGATTATCACAGTCGGTTTGGACATCGCCAAACAGCTTTTTCAGGTTCACGGCGTCGACGCCAACGGCGCGGTTGTCGTTCGGCAAAAGCTGCGCCGCGATGCTGTCGCCCCCTTCTTCGAAGGATTGGCGCCATGCCTGATTGGCATTGAAGCCTGCGCGAGCGGACACCATTGGGCCCGGGTTCTGACTGGGCTTGGCCATGAGGTTCGGCTGATGCCCGCCTCCTATGTGAAGCCTTATGTCAAGCGACAGAAGAACGATGCGRTGGACGCCGAGGCGATCTGCGAGGCGGTGACGCGTCCAACGATGCGCTTCGTTCCGGTGAAGAGCGAAGAGCAGCAAAGCCTGCTGATGCTGCACAGAGTCCGCGAGCTTCTGATCCGGCAACGGACGATGCTGGTTAACGCGTTGCGTGGTCACCTGGCCGAGTTCGGGATCGTGACACGTCAAGGCGTTGCCGGCGTCGGCATGTTGATTGCGCTGGTCGAGGACGAGGATCACGACCTCGTCCCGGCGCTTGGGCGGGCAGCGCTCCGTCCTCTTATCGAACAGTTGCGGGAGGTTCATGCGAAGGTTGCTGAGATGGATCATCAGATTCTTCGCTGGCATCGCTCGAACGAACTCAGCCGGCGGCTGGAGACCATTCCCGGCATCGGCCCGATCACCGCGAGCGCGATCGCTGCCACTGTCACGGACGTGTCGCTGTTCAAATCCGGCCGGCAACTTGCGGCCTGGCTCGGCCTCGTTCCGCGGCAGAACTCGTCCGGTGGCAAGGACCGGCTCGGCAGGATCAGTAAGCAAGGCGATGCTTACATTCGCCGGCTTCTCGTTGTCGGAGCGCACGCCGTCCTTCGCTACAGCCGCAAGGCAGAAGCGGCACCGACACGATGGGCCGCCGGACTGCTCGCGGCGAAGCCATACAATGTCGTCGCCATCGCGCTTGCGAACAAGATGGCCAGGATTGCTTGGGCGCTGATGACGACAGGGAAGAAGTTCGAGGCCTCAGTCGCGTAAAAGAGCAGCAGTGGGCTACGAAGGATTGGTGAGGTGCTGATGGTGTGATGACGAACGGTCGAGCCGGGATCGGGACAATCCGTTATGGGCCATGCGCCGAGAGCGCGCGAACCTGAAAGGAACCCGATCGGCGGACTTCATCAGGGCCCGCGGCATCAATGCGCTGCCGATCAGAGGCCGTATACATGCCTGCACCCGACCAACTCGTCAGAAGCGCCAAATGGCCCTTGCCACGCGGAGGCCGTCCATACATGGCCCATAGCGCCTCCTTCCACTCACGCGAAAAGACTGCGCCATCAAAGCCCGGGATCAAACATTAGGGCGTCGGCGCGATCGCCCGGATCGGTGACGCCCCTTAGGATTGACGCTCACGTGTGAAACACCGTGTCAGGCACCAGATTGCAGGTAGGCATCGGCATCTCGCACCGAATTTCGTCGTAGCCGCTCATTTCTGCGGACCCTCCACCACGATGATGCAGCGCGGATCGAAGCCTCTGTTCTCGCGATCGCCGTGGAGGTTTGGATAGCCGGCCTGATTTGTGAAAATGCGCGTCTTGCCGACCTGGTAGTCATGCGACCCATGGTCGTGCCCATGGATCCAAAGTTCAGGCTGGAACATTTCGATCACGCCACTGAGATCCGAGGCGAAGGCCGGCGAAAGAAGACTTCCCTGGTGCCTCGGCTGGACCGATTGCGGGTGTGGCGCATGGTGCGTCACCACAACGGTTGGCCCCTCATGTGGTTTGCCCAGCTCGCCACGAATGAATGCGAGATCGAGCCGGTGCTCCGCCGCGGCGTGCCAGGGCATGAACCGACTGTAGTGACCGCTATCCTCACGATATCGAATGAGGCGGTGGTCGTTCAGTTCCTGCCCGGCGAAGACCATTGACGGCTTCGGCGTCCCCAGAAGGCGATAGTCCGTCCAAAGCGTGCAGCCGATGAAGCGAACATGCCCGATGATCACTGTACGGCGATGTAACAGATGGATGCCCGCCTCATCGGCTGGCTCGGTTGCAGCGGCCAGGTTGCTTTTCATCTCGCTGTTGTAGAACTCGTGATTGCCGGCAACGTAGATGATCTCTCGGCCCCGGAGCGGCCCTGCCTCTCGCTGATCGGCCATCCATTCAAGAGCGGCAACGATAGGTCGGTGCATATCGCCAGCGAATACTGCGATATCGAATTCCGGCATCGGTTCCGGAAATGCGAATGGGCCGAATTCGAGATGCACGTCGGAAATCACCAGAAGCCGCATTGCAGCCTCCTCCCTCTTCGACAATGTGCGGATGGCGGCGATGCGGCGGTCTCAGGGGCGCAGTGCGCAGTG
>NZ_JBFTZN010000338.1:0-5847 GCF_056406775.1 Allobosea sp. P1_A7 | reverse complement strand
GCCCCGTCGTCACTGGAATCGTCAGGCATGGCGTGCCGAGCAAAGTCCACAATCGGTTGAAGCGGGAATCGCCGGTCGAGCCCAGCGTATCCGGCGCTTCGCCTGGCGCGGCATAGCTGACGACGACGTCGACCCCGGCGAAGAGGTCACGGCAGGCATCGCGCCCGCGGCGCGATAGCGCACGCGCGTCGTCATACTGCGTCGGCGAAACGGCTCCCGCCGCATCGAGATAGGCCGAGAGCTTGGGCGGGATCACGCTGCGATGGTTGCGATACTCCCAGGAGAGCGCCTGTGCGGCCTCGAAATCCTGCAACGGGCCATGGGCGTGGAAGGCTTCAACCAGGGCCTTCGGCGTCGCGAGCTCGACCACGGTCGCTCCCGCCTTCGCGACAAGAGCGAGAGCCGCGGCCAGCGCGGCTTCGGAACCCGCCTCCGGCTCCCCGGCAAAGGGCTGGCGCGTCACGCCGATCCGCAAGCCTTCCAACCTCGCCGCGTCAGCGTCCAATTCAGGCCGTCCCGTCAGGGCCGCCAGTGCAAAACCCAGATCGTCGGCGCTCGCTGCCATCAGCCCGGCGGTGTCGAGCGACCAGGAGAAGGGCTTGATGCCGACGGTCGGCAGCAACGCATAGGAGGGCTTGATGCCCGCGACACCGCAATAGGACGAGGGGCGAATGACCGAGCCACCGGTCTGCGTGCCGATCGCCAAGGGGATCATACCGGCTGCGACCGCCGCCGCCGAACCTGCCGACGACCCTCCCGGGCTCGCGGTAAGATCATGCGGATTGCGCGTCGGCGCCGGATCGAGGAAGGCAAAGGCGGTGGTGTGGGTCTTGCCCGCGATTGTCGCCCCAGCGGCCTTGAGCGCCATCACGATCGGCGCGTCGGCGCGCGGTTGCCAGCCATCATAGATCGGGGAGCCCATGCCGGTCGGCAGGTCGGCGGTGTCGATGATGTCCTTGACGCCGCATGCGACCCCCGCGAGCGGGCCGGAGCCGGGCTCCAGCCGTTCGGGCCGACTGGCGAAGGCGCGAATGTCCGGCTCCCTCGCAGCGCTGCGGGTGGCGCAATCGGCCAGCGCGGACGACGCGCTCACGGCGCCGCTGGAAACCTGATGGGCAATGGCGCGAACGGACAGCATGCGAGATCCTCGAAGGGCTGGATTTGGTTGGATCGTCGGATCGATGATCCAACCACCTGTGTCTGCATCGGCTTTCCCGAAAACCGCATTCCACTTTTAGGGGCCGATGCTTTCTGCGTTTGCATCGGCTTTCCCAAAAACTGCGTTCCACTTTTAGGGGCCGATGCTGAGCAGATGCTGGCATGATTTCAGCGCGCTGCGATACCGCCGGACATCCCCCTTGGCGCATGGCGTCGATGCGCCGGATCGCCTTAGGTCAGGCAGGACTGGCCCGCTAACCACTCGTTAACCGCCGCTCCAAAGTTAATCCGCCTGTGGCGTACGGGGCTCACTGGGTTGAGAAACCGTTCACCAAACGGGTCGCATTTGATCGGTCATGCGACGCGTTCATCTCGCCCTCTTCGCGCTCGGCGTCATCGGCGCCACTGGTCTTGCCGGCTGCGGCAAGTTCCAGAAAGCACAGCGTGCCGCCTGGCGCGACCAGGCGGAAGCCGCCTGCATGGCCTCCCGTCAGGTCCCGCTCTCGTCCTATGTCAGCCTGCGCGAGAAGCCGATCGACGGGCCGGGCACCTGCGGCATGACCAGGCCGCTCCGTGTCTCCGCCTTCTCGGGTGGCTCGGTTCACCTCACCAGCAATGCCACGCTCGGTTGCCCCATCGTCGCCACTACCGACAAGTGGCTGGCCGAAGTGGTGCAACCAGCGGCGCAAAACGTACTCGGCGCCCAAGTGATCGAGCTCAGGGCAGGCTCCTATTCCTGCCGGGCCATGAACAACGGCACCGGCACCAGCCGCACATCCGAGCATGCCTTCGGCAATGCCGTCGACGTGTTCTCCTTCCGGCTGAATGACGGGCGCAACATCACCGTCAAGGACGGCTGGCACGGCTCGCCTGAAGAGCAGGCCTTCCTGCGCGAGGTTTTCGTTGGAGCCTGCCAGCAGTTTTCGACCGTGCTCGGGCCGGGTGCGGACATGTTCCACTACGATCACTTCCACATCGATCTGGCGCGCCACGCCAAGGGCCGGCAGATCTGCAAGCCGGTGATCAAATACACCCCGAACTACAACTTGCCGCCGCCGGACCCGGCACGCACCTATTCGACCGCGCAGAAGTCCATGCGCGACAACCTCCCACCCATGGTGGCAGGCGCCTCAGGCAGCATGCTGCGGCAGCCCAGCGACGGCTTGCGCCCCCCCGGCGCGGTCAATGGCGGCTATCCCGTCGCAAACCATCAGGGCGGCCAGAGCCTCGATGCACAGCGGCGCTATCTCGACGAGCAGCCGCTCAACCCGCCGCGCTACCGACCGGAGACGCCACCGAGCGCTGCCCAAGGCCCGCTGAGGCTGCCGGGCTCCGTCCCGCCGACCGAAGAGCTGATCGTCGGCGATGATGAGGGCAATGGCGTCATGGACATGCAGGGCGAGGAGCAGGCACAGCCGCAGATCTCGCCAGGCAACGACCCCTTCGCTTACGGCCGGGCGCAAACCGGCGGCGGCCGGCGCTATTGAGGGCAGCGTCAGCGCGAGACCAGCACCTGCCGACATTCCGCCGGCAATGCATCGACGGATATCGGCGGCTGCGGTTTGGGCTTCGGTCCCGGGCGCGGCTTGGGCGGATTGAAGATCGCCTTGTATTGCCGCTCGACCCAGCCGGTCAGTTCCGCGCCGCAGCCGTCGCCAAAGTTCGGCGGCTCCTGGCCGGAGCACCCCTCCATTCCCGCCGGACAGCTCAGCCGGATATGGAAATGGTAGTTATGGCCCCACATCGGCCTGACCTTCTCGAGCCATGAGCGATCCGCACCAGCCTCGCGGCACAATGCAACCTTGAGCGCGGGATTGACGAAGATGCGCTCGACACGCGCTTCGGCAGCCACGGACTTGATCAGCCTGGTATGGGCGGGCGTCCAGTTCTTCGGGTCGACATCGCGCCAGTCGGCTCGCGCCATGTTCACCGCCGACATATTCTCGCGCGCGTCACTGTCGAGGCGCTGCTTCGGCATCGGCGTGAGCCAGACATCGGCATCGAGGCCGATCTGGTGCGAAGCATGGCCGGTCAGCATCGGGCCGCCGCGCGGCTGGGAGATGTCGCCAACCAGCAGGCCGGGCCAGCCGTTGATCCTGGGGACGTTGCGGGCGAGCGTCTCCAGATAGGAGATCAGCGCGGGATGGCCCCAATTGCGGTTCCGGGCCAGCCGCATCACCTGCCAGCTTTCGCCGTCGACCGGCATCGCCGTCGCACCGGCGAGACACCCCCTCGCATAGGAGCCGATGGCACGTGCCTGCATGCTGGCCGGCGTCGTCTTCTGCCCGAACAGGGCGCGCGCCGCCTCCGGAAAGGCCGCGATATTGGCCGTCCGGCGCTTCGCTTCCTCCTCCGCAGTCGACTGCGCATGCACGACCGGCGCCGTCAGCGCGGCCAGGAGCAAGGCGGACAGGGCCAGGAGCGGGCGATTCGTGCTCTGCATCGCCCGAGAACGCCGGGTTTTGGAGATCAGGTCAAGCACGAGAAACGTCACACGTATCAGGCATGGACAACGCCTACGCAGGGTTGCAGCCTTGGCTACGCAGCGATCGGGCGCCTTCGCCCAGAAGAAGATCGCGCGCCCATGGGAGGAGATAATGCTGATGACGGACACCACGATCGACCGCCGCGCGCTGCTTGGAGGGCTTGGTGCAAGCCTGGCCTTGCCCGGCACGGCGAGCTTTGCGCAGGGCTCCTGGCCGCAGGGCCGGACGCTGAAACTCGTCGTGCCCTTCCCGCCAGCGGGAGCGACGGACGTGCTTGGGCGCCTCGTCGCCGACAAGCTCGGCCAGGCATGGGGCACAAACATCGTCGTCGAGAACCGGCCCGGTGCCGGTGGCAATATCGGCACCGATGTCGTCGCCAAGGCGGAGCCCAATGGCGACACCTTCCTGATCGTCTCCGTCGGCATGGCGACGAACCAGTATCTCTACGCCAAGCTGAACTACGACCCGGCCAAGGATCTTGCCCCCATCACCATGGTTGCGCTGGTGCCGAACCTGCTGGTCGTCAACAAGGATCTCCCGGTCAAGGACACGGCTGAGCTCGTCGCCTATGCCAAGGCCAATCCCGGCAAGTTGACCTATGCCTCATCCGGCGTCGGGACCTCGGTCCATCTCTCCGGCGAATTGTTCCAGAAGCTGACCGGCACCAAGATGGTCCACGTGCCCTATCGCGGAACCGCGCAGGCAACGCAGGACCTGATCGGCGGGCGGGTCGACCTGATCTTCGACAACATCACCCAGGCGCTGCCCCATGTCCGCTCGGGTTCGATCCGCGGCCTCGGCATCACCACGGCGAGGCGCTCGGCGACCGCTCCGGATTTCGCGCCGATTGCCGACGTCGTTCCGGGCTTCGATGTCTCCTCCTGGTTCGCGCTCTTCGCTCCGGCAAAGACCCCGCAGGCCGTCATCGACAGGATCCATGCCGACACCAAGGCCGGGCTCGCCGATCCAGCGCTTCGGGCCAAGATGGACCTTCTGGCGGCCGAACCCGTCGGCAACACACCGGCAGAGCTCGGTGCTTTCCTTCAGGTCGAGATGAGGAAATGGGGCGACCTGATCCGAGAAGTCGGCGTCAAGGTCGAGTAAATCCTGAGCGGACCAAGCATCACCGCTTCGGAACCCTGAGCCAGGCAACGACGTTCTCCCTTCACGTTCGGCGCGCCCCTGGCGGCGCGCTTCACATGAGAAAGGGAGCGCGTCATGTCCACACTCGTCATCATATTGCTGGTGATCCTGCTGCTCGGCGGCGGCGGGTATTATGGCCATCGCAGCTACGGCAATGCCGGCCTCGGCGGTGTCGTCGGCGTCGTTCTGATGGTCGTTCTGGTGCTTTGGCTGCTAGGTGCAATCGGGGGCGTGCCCGTCCGTGTCTGACGGGCTTCAGCTAGGATTGGCGAGGTGCCAGACCAGCATGGCCGCGGCGAGATCCTCGATCGCGGTACCGACCGACTTGAACAGCGTGATCTCGCCGTCCTCATTGGCCCCGGCGACTTCGCCGCGGCACAGTTGAGCCAGCGTGCCGGCGACCTTGTCCGCCTCATAAGCACCAGCCTTGATCGCGACCGCCACATCCCCGCCCTCCACCAGGGCGGCTTCAGTGTCGATGAAGACGCGCGCACGGTGCAGAGCCTCGTCATCGGCCTCGCGCATCGACAGATTGAAGGCGCCCACGAGGTCGAGATGGGCGTCGCGCTTCAGCCAGCGGCCCATGACAATGGGCTCTCGCGACAAAGTCGCGCAGGAAATCAGGTCGGCCTGCCGTGCGTCGCCCTCGAGGTCGTCGCTGACGCGCACGGTAATACCCTCCGCGGCCAGGGCTTCCACCACCGCCTCGCTTCCCTCGCGCCGGCGGCCCCAGATGGCGATATCCTCGAAATCGCGCACGGCACCGTGCGCCTTGATCAGGAAAGGCGCCAGCGCGCCCGAGCCGACCATCAGCATGCGCTTGCCATGGGGATGCCCGAGCTTGCGTGCGGCGAGCGCGGAGGCTGCGGCCGTCCGCCAGGCCGTGAGGCGCGCGCCATCAAGCGCGGCGAGCGGCGCGCCCGTCGAACCGTTCATGAGCAAGTATGTGCCMATCACGCTCGGCAGGCTCAGCGAGCCGTTCGACGGATAGACCGTGACGACCTTGGTGCCGAGGAAAGCCTCCGGCGCGGTCGGCCCGGTCCAGGCCGGCATCAGCAGA
>NZ_JBFTZN010000337.1:0-5856 GCF_056406775.1 Allobosea sp. P1_A7 | reverse complement strand
CTCCAGTCCTTCAGCGTCACGAAGGCAAGCGCGGCGTTCGCCCCGTTGCCGGAGAAGCTGAAGCCCTGGATCGCCACGACATTTGCGACGGCGGGGTCGGCCTGGAAGATGCCTTCGATCTGCTTGATCGAGGCGAGCGTGCGGTTGGCGCTGGCTTCCGGCGGGCCCTGGATATCGACGATGACATAGCCCTGGTCCTCGTTCGGCACGAAGGCGCTCGGCAGCTTGACGAACAGGTAGCCGAGCCCGACGACCAGCGCGAGATAGACCACCATGACCCGACCGGCCCGCTTCGCCAGGCTAACGACGCTGCGGGAATATCCCGCGGTCACCCGGTCGAAGCTGCGGTTGAACCAGCCGCCGAGCCCCTTCTTCTCGTGATGTCCCTTGGCGATCGGCTTCAGGAACGTCGCGCACAAAGCCGGCGTCAGCGACAAGGCGAGGAAGGCCGAGAACAGGATCGAGACGACCATGGTCAGGCTGAACTGGCGGTAGATGATGCCGGTCGATCCGGGGAAGAAGGCCATCGGGATGAAGACGCTGGCGAGCACGAGCGTGATGCCGAGGATCGCGCCGGTGATCTGGCCCATGGCCTTCTGCGTCGCCGCGCGCGGGGACAGGCCTTCCTCGGCCATGATGCGCTCGACATTCTCGACGACGACGATGGCGTCGTCGACGAGGATGCCGATGGCGAGCACCATCGCAAACATCGTCAGCACGTTGATCGAGAACCCGGTCGCGAACATGACCGCGCAGGTGCCCAGCAGCGCGACCGGCACGACCAGTGTCGGGATCACGGTGTAGCGGATGTTCTGAAGGAAGATGAGCATCACGATGAAGACGAGCCCGACTGCTTCCAGCAGCGTGAAGAGCACCTTCTTGATCGAGGCCGAGACGAAGGGACTGGTATCGTAGGGAATCGACTGCTCGACGCCCTTGGGGAAGAACCGCGAAAGCTCGGCGAGCTTGTCGCGGATCGCCTGCGAGGTCGCGACCGCGTTGCCGGTGGACGAGAGCTGGATGCCGACCGCCGCGCTCGGCTTGCCGTTGAGACGGCTGCTGAAATTGTAGWTCTCCGCGCCGAGCTCGATGCGCGCGACGTCGCGCAGCCGAACGGTGCTGCCGTCGGCATTGGCGCGCAGTACGATCTCGCCGAACTCGGCCGTGTTTGCGAGCTGGCCCTTGACGAGCACCGTCGCGGTCAGGTCCTGACCGACCGGGTTCGGCGCGGCGCCGATCTGGCCGGCCGCCACCTGGGCGTTCTGCGCGCTGATCGCGGCCGTGATGTCGTCGGCGGTCAGCTTCAGGCCGACCATCTTCACCGGGTCGATCCAGACGCGCATGGCGCGCTGGGCTGCGAAGAGCTGCGCCCGGCCGACACCCTCGATGCGCCGAAGCTCGCCGAGCACATTGCGGTTGAGGTAGTCGCCGAGCGCGACCTCGTCCATTTGTCCGTCCAGCGAGGTCAGCGAGACGATCATCAGGAAGCCCGCGGATGCCTCCTCGACGGAGACGCCCTGCGTGGTGACCGCCCGCGGAAGCCGGGACTCGACCCGCTTGATCGCGTTCTGGACCTTGACCGAAGCCTGATCGATATCGGTGCCGGGCTGGAAGGTCGCGTTGATCGAGACCGAACCGGAGGTATCCGAGGTCGACTCGAAATAGATCAGACCGGCGACGCCGTTCAGCTCCTCCTCGATCAGGCGTGTCACGCCCTGGTAGATCTCCTGGGGCGAGGCGCCGGGGTAGGCGGTCGAGATCGTCAGCTGCGGCGGCGCGACCTTGGGGTACTGCGCTATCGGCAGGAAGGGCAGGGCCAGCGCGCCGGCGATGCAGATGAACAGCGCGAAGACCCAGGCGAGGATCGGCCGCCGAATGAAGAACTGTGCCATGTCAGGACCTATCGGCTCTTGGAGCCGGCAATATCGGTCGCGGGCGACCAGGGCTCGGGCGCCAGTTTCGCGCCGGACTGGAGTTTCTGGACGCCGTCGACGGCGACCTTTTCGCCGGCCTTGAGGCCGGACAGGACGAGCCAGTCGGAGTCGATCGCCTCACCGAGCTCGACGTCGCGCGCCTCGGCGGTATTCTCGGGGGAGATCACGTAGACCTGGGCTCGCCCCTCCTGCGTGCGGACGACGGCGCGCTGCGGCACGGTGATCGCGCCCTCCCGGACCGCCTGCTCGAGACGGACGCGGACATACATGCCGGGCAGCAGATCGCCCTTCGCGTTCGGGAACTCGGCACGCAGCGTCACCTGGCCGGTCGTCGCGTCGACGCTGGCACTGGCGAACAGCAGGGAACCGGCCTGCGCATAGGTCGCGCCATCGTCGAACACCAGCTCGACGCGGGCTTTGCCCGGCTCCGGGCTGGCGAGCTTGCCCGCGTCGACCGATCGCTTCAATGCCAGAAGTTCCTGGGCCGACTGCGTGAAATCCGCGTAGACCGGGTCGATCTGCTGGATCAGGGCCAGGTTCTGGGTGGCGTCGGCGGTGACGAGCGCGCCCTCGGTGACCAGGGCTGCCCCGATGATGCCGGTGATGGGGGCCCGGACCTGGGTGTAATCCAGATTGATCTTCGCCTCCGCCAGCGCGGCCTCGGCCAGCCCGACATCCGCGTTGGCCTGGGCGAGCGCCAGTTCCGCGTTCTCGAAATTGATCCCGCTCGCCACCTCGCGCTCGCGCAGCGTCTTCTGGCGCGCAAGCTGCTGCTCGGAATTGGCCTTGAGGGCCCTGGCCTTCTGCAGCGCGGCCTGCGCGCTCGCGACCCTGACCTCGAAGAGCTTGGGATCGATCCGGTAGAGCACGTCCCCCTGCCTGACGAGGGTGCCCTGCTGGAAGACGCGCTCCAGCAGAATGCCCGAGACCCGGGCGCGGACCTCGGCGACACGCGTCGCGGCGATGCGGCCGGGCAGGTCGCGGACGACTGGAACGGCGCGCGGCTCGACCTGAAGGACGCCAACGGCAGGCGGCGGCATCTGGGACGGGTCCTGGGCGCTCGCCGCCGCCACCGTCATGGACAGGATGACCGCGACGGCGCCAAACCGGCGCAATAGGGATTGCTCCCCGACCTTCGACAGGCGGGAAGGGGCAGAAGCAGATTGGGAATTCATGGGGAAGCCGGAGTCTCTGGGATGAGTTCAAAAATGCTTTTGATGCCGTTCAGGATGGCGGCGCGTTCGGACGGATCGAACTCGCGGAACCCCTGATATTCGATGGACGAAAGCCCAAAGAGGGCGAGATAGGCCATCAGGGACGCGAAGGGCTTGTCGGTCCCGGCCTGGATCGCATCGAGGTCGCGGGAGAGCCAATCGCGCATGCTGCGCTGAAAGGCGTCCTCGTGGGACGCCGCCGCGCTGACCGCCATCGCAATGGCGCGTTCGTCCTCGGAGGGCTGCCCCGCGGCGGTGGCCTCGATCCTGCCGAAAAGTTCGGGATTAGGGGTCGCGACGGCTGCCGCCACCGCGGCGGCCACCTTCTTGTCGTCGGCCTTGATGATCCGCCCGATGRGGGCCTCGAGCACGGCGCCCTTTGACTTGTAATCATAGAGGACGCTGGATTTTGCGATCCCAGCCTCCTTGGCGACGGCATCGATCGAGAGGCCAGCCGCGCCGCGGCTGAGCACGACCCGCTCCGCCGCGTTCAGGACCTCTTCGGGATCGTGCTTTCTGTGCCTGCCCATATCGTTCCCTGGCGAAGGCGAAAAACCGGGTCGCCCGCATTGCGGAATTTATATACGAACGGTCGTACGGAAAAACAACCCTGTGCCGCCGGGGGGCGAGGGGCGGGAATAGGGTATCGCGCGACCCGGCTCGCCGCGCGATGAGGGACTGGTCCGTCCATCGCCCCTGCGGCGGGCCAGTCCCATTGATCAGAACACTTGGATTGCCCGAACGTTGCCGATTGGCTCGCGTGTCAGTTTGATCGCTGAATGGCACTGATCATCAGCGGCCAGTGGCCCGTGCCGATGKCTGCACGAAAGGTGGTTTCCGCCAACCCGCTTGCCGACCCGCCTGAGCGGCACCGAGTTGGAAAATCAACCCTTGTCGATTTCCGCCGCGGCGATCTCCGCGACGCGAAGGGTGGGCGCGATATGTTCGGTTTCCCCATCCTCGATGAGCCAGACCGCCGAAAGCCCCGCCCAGGCGAGAATCCAGCGAAGCAAGCGGCCGCGTTCCAGCTGTGCGGCATGAGCGACGACGTCCACCTGTCGGGCGAGGCGACCAGGCGCCGTGGCGACCGGATGATCCGGATTGCAGAAGAGATTGGCATAATCGAAGCCGCGTTCGCCTTTCAGGCCCTTTGGATCGATTGCGAGCCAGCCTCGTTCTGCGAAATCAAGGATGTTCGCGTGATGAATGTCGCCATGCAGCGGGACGACATCGCGCGGATCGGCCAGAAATATGCGTGCGGCCTCGGCGCATCGGACGAAGATCCCGCCCTGAGGTGCAGCATGGAGCGCCCGAAACCAGTCGGAGAGCGGGACAAGGTTCGATGGAGGCGCTGCACGCGGCTTGTGAAGCTCCGCAACGGCCCTGCAGAGCACGACGCTCGCTTCATCATCCCTTCCATGTTCCGCCATCGCAGCGAGCGAGCGGTTGCCGGTCGCGCGTTCGAGCAGGATCGCATCATCGTCGTGTTCAATGACGCGAGCAGCCCCGATCCCATTCCACCAGATCAGGAGGCCCGCACCTCGCTTTTCCTCCGGCACGGTCGCGATCTTCAGCATGGCCGGCTCGCCGTTCCGACGAACCGGGAGGAGGCTGCTGGTCCGTGTCAGGATCGGCTCGCCGTCTTCAGCCAGCGCCCAACGACGAATGTAAGGGGTGAAGTCGCTCTCGATCGCCATGATCTTCTTCAGTGTTCAAACGGAGGGTTGCGGGTGATGCAAGGCAGCCGCCTGGCCTGGAATGTCCTCGTTCAGGCAAGCGCATGATGTGACAAATCCCTGGAGCGGGGAACTTGTCTGCCGCGCCGTTCGTTGCCTCCCGTCCAGGCGTCGACAAGGTCCCTTCCGTGAGCAGCATCTTCCTCCCGCTTCTCAGGCGGATCAGGCCAAGCGAGACGTCGGCCCCGGCGATCGCGTCCGACCAGACGCTGAGCAGTTTTGTCTGGCGCGCCAGCGGCGCCCATCAGTTCTATGTCGGCCTGATCGCGATGGCGGTGGCGCTGCTCAACTTCGCGCCGATCGATCTCCAACGGCGGATCGTGGATGTGGCGATCGCCAACCGGGACGTCCGGACCTTGCTTTTCCTGGGGGCGCTCTATCTCGCCATCGTCCTGCTCCAGGCGGCGCTGAAATATGCGCTTCTGGTCTATCAGGGCTGGGTCAGCGAAAGCGTCGTGAAAAAGTCGCGCGACCACTTGACGGTCGTTGCCACTGAGAGGGCATCGTCCGACGGGAACACGAGCGGGCAGACGGTCAATGTCATCGGCCGGGAAATCGACGGTGTCGGCGGCTTCGTCGGGGTCGGCATCTCGGAATTCGTCGTCAACCTGACCTTCCTTTGCGTGATCCTCGGCTACATGCTGTACATCCAGCCACTGATCGCGCTGATCAGCATGGTCTTCCTGCTGCCGCAGGTCTTCCTCGCACTTTACATGCAGGCCGACCTCAACACGCTCGTCGAGCGGCAGGTCGGGCTGGTGCGCAAGCTCGGCGACGAAACCGTCGCCCAGAGCGGGAGCGGGGCCCGGAGCGGTCCAGAATCCAAGCCGACTCCGGCGGAGTCCGCCACGATCCATGCGATCTTCCGCAACCGGATCCGGTTCTATGTCCTCAAATACGGGCTCAAGACCTTGCTGAACGTCGCGAATGCCATCGGTCCGCTGATGGTTCTCATCGTCGGTGGCTGGATGG
>NZ_JBFTZN010000336.1:0-5864 GCF_056406775.1 Allobosea sp. P1_A7 | reverse complement strand
TGATCACCATCACCAGCATCGGCATGAGTATCGTCAGCACTGTGTTGATGATCATCATTAAGCCCTGACACGGCGACCTCCTCGTCTGAGAGGCGAGATCATCCAGACTTGGATCCAGCCGCGGAAGGTGGCGCGCTCGCACCAGGTACACCGAAGGAGCCGAGCCGGCTCTACGGCGCCAAGGGAGTTCCCAGATCGCTTGAGGCGTGGCGCGTGATGCTTGCTGAGGTCGAGCCCACGCTGACGCACGCGGATGTCCTTGAAGAATTCCTGGATTTAATGATGCAAGCGCCGCTCATCCCGAGGCCCTTGCGTCCGATACAACACATCATGATCCGTGCCGCTTTCGAGCTTATTCCCTCGAAACTGCGCGAGACGCTGGAACTGGATCACCGTCGCCTCACACACCTCCAGCTTAGATTCGTTAAACTGGTAGGGCGAATTGCCGATCGAACCCCCATTACCGCTGCACCTCCCGTGCAGGCTTCCATTCGAATGGGCCGCGATCCTTTCTTCCTTTATCGCTAGGTGTGGGGCGTCAACAGATTGCCMTTTTCGGTTGGTCCTTGCTGTGTAGGGCCCTGGCTCCGATCTGGCGCAGGCCATCGCAGAAGGCGTGGGCTTTGAAGCAGGGGCCATGTCGGCCATGACGCATTCTCGCAAGCAACCGTGACGCCAAATCCAGCCGCTGGAGGCAACATGGACGCCACGTTTCCTATCCTCTTGTGCCCGGAATATTCGCTGCGGCATTCAGCTTCTGCGCCGTAATGACGACCTCAAGACGATTGCGGGCGTTCAGCTTCGCCATCAAATTGGTCATGTAGCCCTTGACGGTCTTATCGCTGAGCGAAAGCTCATGGGCGATCTCGCTGTTCTTCTTCCCGAGCAGGAGCAATTTTACAATCTGCTCCTCCCGAACGCTTAGTCTGTTGCTGATCGCCTTCTGTCGTTGCAGAGCCTTATCCTGCAAGGCACCAATTACCTTGGTTGCAAAGGCTGGTGTAACATACACATCGCCCTGCTGCGTCGCCCCTAGAGCCTGGAAGAGATCCTCTCCGGGGCTCCCCTTCAGGACATAGCCCCTGGCCCCCATATCCAAGGCCCTGATTGCATCATCCGCATTTGTCGAGGCTGTGAACACAATGATCTTCGTCTCGGGAGCGAACTTCAACGCATCTGAGATTGCCTGAAAAACATCTCCCGCCATGTTGAGATCGACAATCATCTGATCGGGGTGGTGGCTTTTGGCGATCAACACGATGTCGTCCGCGACATTTCCTGTCGCGGCGAGGGTGAAACCGCCCCAACGCTTCAGCAGCGCACCAATACCCTCCATCAGCAGTGGATGATCGTCGACGATAGCAATCAAACGCTCCGGCATGGTTTTAGAACCCCGTACTACCTCCCCAGGCCGACCCGGATGTTTGCGTAGCCACCGCTTTTTGTAAATGCTTCGAAAATCGAAATATCTCTAAAGGCATCACTTAGCATCAGATCTAACTCTAGGACATTCGTGTAATTCGCGTTTCCGGAGCCTGAGCGAATGGCGTCCAAGGCTCTCGATGTGAAGCCCCGAGCCGTTGAGTTCGTGTTTTGCCTGCTGCGGTCGAGTGTACCGTGCGAGTTTCCGGGCAGAAGCCTCTAGCGTGTCTCGGCTCAGCAGCCCGCCATACTTCGGACTGATCCCAAGGCAAATATGAACCGATCGCTGTATTGAATTTATGACCTAGGGACACGAGATGTATCGTAATCGTTCTTCGTTTTCGTAGTCACTCAGAACGCGAGTGGAGCGCTCAGAAATTTAGCGTGAAGGATACCAGACATGGATCAGGACACTGGAACTCCGAATTTCGTCGAATTAACATCGGATATTGTTTCGGCTTTCGTAAGTCACAATTCGGTGCCCGCAACTGAACTGCCGGACTTGATCGCGAAGGTCCAACAATCGCTAGGGAAGCTGGTGTCGCCTGAGGTTGCCGCTCCCGTTGAAGAGAAGCGCGAGCCCGCCGTTTCAATAAAGAAATCAATCGCGCCAGATTATCTGATCTGCCTGAATGATGGACGGAGGTTCAAGAGTCTCAAGCGTCATCTGYGGACGGCTTACAATCTTACTCCCGACGACTATCGGAAGATGTGGGGCCTTCCCCCGGACTATCCGATGGTAGCCCCAGCCTATGCCGAGGCTCGGTCGCAACTTGCCAAGAAGATGGGCCTTGGTCAGCAAAGGCGGATGCGCTCGCGGGCTGCATGATGGCCCTTAGAAATTGGACGATTCGTCAAAAGAAAATCCGCCCACTGATGTGGGCGGCTTGATATCTCAGACCTTAAGATTAGCCGCAGATTCTTTGCCACTGCGGCGGTCCGCTTCAACGTCATACGTAATCTTCTGACCTTCTGCTAACCCTCGAAGACCAGCCCGCTCCAAGGCCGTTGCATGGACGAAGACATCTTTACCTCCGACATCCGGCGTAATGAACCCATAACCCTTGGTTTCGTTATACCACTTGACCGTTCCAGTCGCCATATTGGTTTCCATAGCTTTAGTGACGCGTCCCACCAAAGCGTAGGGTAGAATCCGAATTATGCAAGGCGGCATTGTAAGAGACGGTCATCTCCTCCTCCGAATTGCTTCATCTAGCCGTGAACCGCGATTGCTATCGAAAGAACACGTTCGATGACCGCTCAGCCGCGAAATGAACATTGCATTTTGGGGAGAACATAGGTTAGGTACGCGGTTAAAGCAGGCTTTTATTTCAGGAAGAACCATGCGCGAAGAAAATGACAATGTAGTTGATCTAACGGTAATGGTTGTTTCGGCCTACGTCGCCCACAACAATGTTCCTCCCGCGGACCTTGTTGCGCTAATTTCGAGCACTCATTCCGCTCTCACGCAGCTCGGAGCCAAACCCGAAGCTCCGCCTGTACCTATCGCGCTTGTGCCGGCGGTTTCGATCAAGAAATCGGTCACGCCGGACGCCATCATCTGCCTCGAAGATGGCAAGGCATTTAAATCCCTCAGGCGCCATCTGGGCACGGCCTACAATCTCACGCCTGAACAGTACCGCGCAAAATGGGGGCTACCCTCCGACTATCCGATGGTCGCACCCAACTATTCGGAAGCTCGGGCGAAGCTCGCAAAGGCTTCTGGCTTGGGGCGCAAGGCCAAGCCGGTTCCGGCGGCCGCTCCCGAGAAGCCCGTGCGTGCGAAGCGAGCTACGCGCAAGAAGGTCGCTGGCTAAGCCCTGAGACCAATCCTGGGCCAACATGGCAATCGTATCGAGCGCCAACCAGGTCGCAAGAGACCGCTACGGTTCAGGACTTCAACTGAGCCGTAGTAGGAGGCAAGCAGGCCAGCTTCGCCGCGCCATCTCACAATCGCCGCGGACTATGCCGCTGGGCGCCCTGCAGGCTCCACGATGTCTGTTAGGGCGTCTCCGGCGGTTTCCGGGCTGTCCTTGAGCGCGCCGTCAGCAAGCGAGACCACGCCGACGAGCCGCTTGTTGCGATCGACAACGGGAAGGCGTCGGATTTGGTTGTCCCCCATATTGTGGATGACGTGGTCCATCTCCTCATCCTCGAAGCAGTATTTGACATCGCGCGTCATCACGTCGCGAACCAGGGCCAACCCATCACGCCCCTCGGCAAGAGCCCGCACAACAATATCGCGGTCGGTGATCGTGCCGACCAATCGATCGACGTCGCCGACGGGTAGGAAGCCAATATCCTCTTCGGCCATACGGCGAGATACCGCCTGCAAGGTCTCGTCCGGGCGGGCGATATGAGCCCCTCGGGTCATCGCTTCGGATACCTTCATATCAATGACTCCTCTCTTCGACGTGAGGGTTCAACGCTCCGGTGCCGGTACCGTTCCAGTTGACTTCGTCACCTGCGCCGGCGCGATCGTGCCGGCGGAATCCATGCCGCCGCTATCCTCGGCAACCGCCCCTATTCCTATTTCGGCCCCCTCGGAGACCTCGTCCGAAGGCCAACGCTGACCAATGTCAACGACCCGCGCGATCCTGATCGCCTGACCTCGTCTGGGGAAACCATGCACCGCGGCTCCCGCAACGAACTCGGACGCACGTGATGGGCACGAAGTTGTCGTGATCGAGAGATGCGAACTCGCCGAACCGCTCGGCGCCGGCGCCAGCGCAGCAAGCGAAACGGCAACTTCCACCGGCCTTGCCGCTAGGCAGCATCGAGGCATGCCACGCCATCCCTGAGCTTGGGGGAGTCCCTTTGCTGCATGTGACTTCCATCACAGTCACACTGCGGATCGTCGAATATCACGCCGGACAACGCTGTGGAGACAGATCGCTAAGGACCCAAGGTCAATCGGACATCACGCCATATCCGAACATCTTCACCGCACTTTACCGCGACACCGGCCGACTGCGACGTCGCGTCAACCGAGGTACCAGCCATGCGCAAGACCGCGATCCTTCTCTATGGCCTCCTGTCATACGCGTTCTTCTTCCTGACCTTTGTTTATGCGATCGGTTTCGTCGGCGGGTTTCTTGTGCCGAAGGGTATCGACGACGGGCCGTCAACGCCGGCTGCGCAGGCACTCCTGGTCAACTTCGCATTGCTGTCGCTCTTTGCGATCCAGCATAGCGTCATGGCCCGTCCAGGGTTCAAGCGCTGGTGGCTCGGCTGGATCGATCCCACGTTGGAGCGGCCCACTTATGTGCTGCTCGCAACGGTGGCCCTTGCGCTCCTGCTGTGGCAATGGCGGCCCCTGCCGGAGAGCGTCTGGAGCGTGACCAATCCGACGCTGGCGGCCACTCTGATCGCGCTCTCCCAGTTCGGATGGCTGTTCGTCCTGCTCTCGACCTTCATGTTCAGTCATTTCGAGCTGTTTGGGCTGAAGCAGGTATTCGTGCGTTTCGCCGACCGTAGGATGCCGGAGGCCGAATTCAGGACGCCGGGTCTGTACAAGCTTGTTCGGCATCCGATCTATCTCGGCTTCATCATCGCCTTCTGGGCTACTCCCGTCATGAGCCAGGGCCATTTGCTCTTCGCGGCAGGGACGACGGCCTACATATTGGTTGGCATCATGCTGGAAGAGCGCGACCTGATCGCGTTGTTCGGCGACGACTACAGGCGCTACCGCGAGCGCGTCGCGATGCTCCTGCCGCTTTGGGGCCAAATCCGTTCGGCGCAACGCAATCCAGCATCGCCCCGCACAAATGACACGACGTGGTCGGCTCAGCCGCCCTCACGTTCGCCCTGATCATAGGCATCAATCCGGACGCCGGGTTTTCCGAGTGCCAGAAAGGAAACTCGCGATTTCAGCGGGTTTCCTCCGATGCTCACGGCCGTCCGGGAATCAGGGAGTGTATAACGAGGGGTAATCGGGGTCTTTCCGCTTGGCAGCGGGTTTGACTCGGGAGATCATTGCAACGCGGCTTATGTTGCTTTGGGTCTGGGGAAAAATGAGCGTCACCGCCATGCTTTACGCCCTCATTGGGCTCTCGGCTCTCCTTGTCGTGGCTGTCTTCGTGCACACGAAGGATGACAGCCGGCGTCAACGCCGGCACTACGATCTGCGGCACCGCGGCACCTACGGTGCGTTTAGCCGAAGGATCCGCATTTGAGATTGGCGATCAGTGCCAGTTGTCGATGTCACGCTCGTGGGCGTCCTCGTCAACGCTGAGCCAGCACTCGGTCATCGGGACCCAGAAGCTCTCATAGGTAAACTCGAAGCCGACATTGGCTCTACGGCGTCTGATCCGGGCCGAACCTGGGGAGGTCGCCGGGAGGCCTTGGAGATGTGTCGGCTTAACCGCTACCCGGCTCCCGCTCGAAGCATTGCATGGCGAGGTCGTGGTCAAGCAAGGACAGGATCATGCCTTGCCCCTCCG
>NZ_JBFTZN010000335.1:0-5888 GCF_056406775.1 Allobosea sp. P1_A7 | reverse complement strand
GCGCGTTTGCGCCGGTTGAAGCGCTCAAGCAGCAATGGCGAGAAGTAGACGACCCCAGCGGTGGATCGTGGAATGGTCGATGCTGATGCCGCGCTCGGCCATCATCTCCTTCAGGTCGCGCAGGCTCAGGCCGTAGGCCAGATACCAGCCAACACACACCAGGATCACCGATCGGTCGAAATGACGGCCCTTGAACATCTGAAATCCTCCAGCCCATGGCTTAAAGGGATGCCCTAACCTCCGTAACTGACGAGTTTGCAACAGAACCGGACCGCCTCGCCATTGGCGATGAATCGTCCCGTCGCGATCTCGCGGATCTGCGCCTTGTCGAGCGAGAAGTGTGCCCCGAAGTCGAAGTCCGGTGAGATCGCGCACGTAGGGAAAGCGCGCGAGCCCGAAGGACATGTCGATCCGGCGCTGATCGCAGCGCGCGACCTCGCGCTCGCAAAACAGCGTCAGCGCCTCCCGGATCGTGAGTTCGCGGCGGCCGGCCTCGTCGATCCGGAAGTGATCTTAGCGGAGCGAGACGAGCCACTCGGCCGTTCCGACTAGCCCGGCCAGATGAGCATCGTCGACGATCCGGCCATGACGCCCCTTTAACTCGGCATGGTTGACCACCTCCCGCCCGCCATGATGGATGCGCACGATCTCATCGCCGGCCGTGACCCGGACCCGCTGGCCGATCAGCGCCACGGCACCGAATAGGTGTTGCCGTCGATCGCCACCGCACATTCGGCGACCGGCTTGATCATCCTTCGCATGAACGAAGCCAGCAGCGGTGCCACGGGGGAATGTTCACTCGGACGGCCTGGAAATGCCGGGTCATCCTCCATTCGGAGGATGTCGAGCCTTTGCCTCGCGCCTACCAGAGACAGTCTTGGCTCGCTTGGGCGCAGCTGACCTTTGAAACCGAAGCCCCGGGCAAATGGAGCCCTCGCATAGCGTGCGACCTGGATGCCGACCGTGGGCATCGCGGCCTCCAAACTCTCGCAGGCGTCTCGATGACCGTCTGGCCGGATGAGGCGGGAGCTCGAGCTCAGCGGCGACCAGGCCTCGATGGGTACGCACGATGCCGGTTCGGTCGTCCCGCTCGCTGTGTTGTCGGTAGGGTTCCAATTGATCCCGACGCCTGGAAAGGGTGGCATGGCCCCGAGCGCATCTGCTGGCGAGAGGCAATCGGCGATTCAGCCTGGGAGATTGCAATGCGGGTCGTTCAAATGCGTCCACACACTGACGATGTCTGCGATCACACGACGGCGGCCGAGGTCGATCGCCTCAAATCCGCCTATGCGAAATATGCGGACAGGGATCGCGGAAACCCGGAGAAGGAGAAACGCCCCGGACGCCTGCGCATGGTGCGCGATCGCGATGTCGCCCTGTACAGGTTGCTTGATCGCGAAACGACCCCTCCCCTCAAGCGCTATCGGGTCCTGGACCTGGGCTGCGGGACAGGGGATCTGATCCACCAGTTGCAGCGCTACGGCTTTCCCAACGACCGTCTGTWCGGGGTCGACCTGCTCCCGGAAAGCCTCGCAACCGCCAAACGGAAATGCCCGGACGTATCGTTCACGGAAGCGAATGCCGAGCACGTGCCGTTTCCCGACCAGCGTTTCGATTTCATCCTGGTTTTCACGGTGTTCTCCTCGATCTTGAGCCCCGGCATGGCCAGTAACGTAGCGCGCGAGATCACCCGCGTCCTGACGCCGGACGGAGTGATCATCTGGTATGACCTGCGCTATCCCAATCCCTGGAACCGCAATGTCAGGGCCATGACACGGCGCCGCATCCAGGACCTGTTTCCTGATTTCGAGATTGAGCTGACCTCGAAAACGCTGCTTCCTCCCATCGCCTACCGGCTCGGCACACTCACAGACCCGCTCTATCCGACGCTGGCCCTCGTCCCCGCCTTTCGTTCCCACTATTTCGGCATGCTCCGCAGTGCGTCCTCAGGCGTGATAGAATCTGGAAGCACCGAGCCCTCGCCATCGCGCGAAAACCGCAAGCCGCCTTTCGGGCCGATGCCTTAATGTGAGAGCGCCGGATAACCGCGTGCTGTAGGCTCCTCCGCGACAGCGCGCGACGGGCGCATCCTGGCCTGCACCTCGGTGGTGATCCGATCGATCGACAGATTGCGGCTTGGGGCATCGATGCTGCTGATGCGGATCATGGGGAGCCCGCGTGCGCTGACCATGTCCGAAATCAGATCGACATGGTCCACATGGTCCAGGCTGCCTTGCAGATCGATTTCGRGGTAGCGTTGAAGCGGACCGATCTTCTGCCGACGATCCCGAAGGCGCGCCTCCAGGAGGGGGCGTGGCGCCTCGAAGCGGATGAGCAGGTCCGGTTTCGGCACGATGTCGAGCGCGCGTGCGACAGGGTCGCGGTCGGTTATGCCGCTGAGCAGGATGAGCGAGGCCACCGCCTGGACCATGCCCTGATCGAAGATCGTGATCGCATCGGAGGCTTGTGCCGCAGTCCAATCGTGATGGAGCAGGGCCAGGTGCCAATAAAGACGAACGAACCAGAGCAGTTCCTTCGGTGGCAGGATCCTGAACAGCTCCGCGACGCCGGCGGCCGAGCCGGCGGACCTGAGCAGCCTGGCGCTGGCCAGGCCTTTGAGGATGCCACGCCTCAGCGGATGGGCGCGCACGCCGATCCGCGGGTTCACGACATAGCCGAGGCCACGCAAATGAGCGGTCAGGGCAGAGACCATCGTCGTCTTTCCGGCCGCGGACGGCCCGAACATCTCCAGAATCATCGCGGGCCTCTCCCTCTCGCCTGGGCGCTCGGGAACCGGGCGTTGACATTAGGCAATCGGCGCTGGTCCCCGCGCCCGGCCATTCCCGTCCGGGCGGGCATTCCATGGATCGACGGCATTCCGCCTGCCCCTCGCCGCCCTGAGCCGATGCAAATCGGCTCCAGCCCCGGACGGAATCTGGCCGTATAATTGCTGCCTGGCCTCATCCAAGCGGTGCTCGAGGCAATCTTGGGAAACTAGGAAGGAGCCTTGTGGACGTCATCCTCCGTTCGAAGGATATGGCTCAAGCCCTTGCCTTTAGGGCAGGATCGAGGCGATGCCGACGCGGGAGACCAGGCGCGATCCCACCATCATGTCCGGCGGGCCGGCGGTCGGCGGCATCCCAGGCCGCCGCAGATTGCGGCTGGCTGAGGTGACTGCATCTGGCGACTGCCAATGCGTTCCGTGTATCCCGGATCGCTCGGGCGATCATCCTGAGTGGCATCTGCGGGGCTTCGCCAGCATGCTTCAGGCTGATGACTATGCCGGCTGCAACAGCCCGCCTGTCACCACCGCTGGTCGACGAGCCCCGGGGTATTTGCATACGCCGCCGGGCTCGCCAACCCATACTTCGGTCAGCTGGAACGCACGGGAACGCTCCATCGACCTCCGTTGCTCCTAAGGTCATTGCGTATCAGGGGGCGGCGTGAGGAGGCGGGCAAGGGAAAGGGATGTTCTGCCGCAAAACATCCCTCCCACGGTTTCCGAAGAAGCGACGGGCTGCGTTAATCTCATGTCCATTCGTGACAATGACGAGGCGAAGGCTTGCCGTCGTGGAGATGCTATCGGCCATCAGGTGAGCGACCGTCGCGTTCCTCACCTCATCGAGCGCCTGTACCAGCATGTCGGCGCGGGTCACGAGGGCGTCATGAGCCTTGGTACTTCGGGCAGCAGAGCGCTTCGCGGGCGAAACTGCTGCGCGCCCAACTGCCGTCCATCAACGGGTTTGGGGCTAGACGTGCGATCGTGATGGGCGCACGAATCACGGGCCTTCGCTGGAGAACCAGAAGCCGCGTGGACGCGCTYGACCGTCGCCTGCTGGCCATCGTATGCGCCGATGTCGCCGGCTATTCCGGCCTGATGAGCGCCGACGAGGAGAGGACCTTTGCGCGCGTTCATGCGCTCTTCAGCAAGGTGGTTCAGCCCGAAGCTCAGCGGAACCAGGGGCGCATCGTCAAGACCATGGGTGACGGGTTCCTGGCGGAATTCACGAGCGCCATCAAGGCGGTTGAGTTTGCGGCGGGAGTTCAACAAAAATGCGCTGTGGCTGACCGTGAAATGCGGTTCCGCATCGGGATCCATGTGGGCGACGTCATCGCYCAGGAGGGGGACGTATTCGGTGACGGCGTCAACATCGCCGCGCGCCTTCAGGAGGCTGCAGAACCGGGCGGGATCCTCGTCTCGCGCGCAGTCCGCGACCAGGCACGTGACCGCTTTCAATTCGAGGAGGCTGGTGAGAAGCATCTGAAGAACATCCCGCGCCCGGTGCGCACATTTCGTGTCGCGGGAGTGGGGCGCGAGCCAGCTCGTTCGAGGAAAATTCGCTGGTTTGTCTGGGTGGTCCCAGCCTCTGTCGCCGCCCTGTTTCTCGCCGTATTCGCGGCGCTGTCGGGCTGGAGCCCGTTCCACGGAGCCTCTGGCAATTTGTCCGGCCAGGTTCAGCACGCACGGCCTTCGATTGCCGTGCTGCCCTTCGCGAACCGATCCGGTGACGCTGCTGATGACTACTTCAGCGACGGGCTCACCGAGAATGTTCTGACTGCCCTAGCGCGCTTCCCAGACCTGTTCGTTATCTCCCGCAACTCCACCTTCGCCTACAAGGGCCGGGAGGAGGATACCGCTGAGATCGGGCGCACCCTCGGGGTTCGGTATGTCCTCCAGGGCAGTGTACAAAAGGCAGGACAACAGCTCCGGGTGACAGCGCAACTGATCGATGCACGAGGTGGCGGCAACGTCTGGGCCGAGCGCTATGACCGGCCTCTGCCGGATATTTTCGCGATCCAGGACGAGATCGCGGAGCGGATCGCCTCGCGTCTCGGCAGCTCCATCCAGCGAGCGGAGGTCGCAGCCGGAATGCGCAAGGCGCCGACCGACCTCACGACTTACGACCTCTATCTCCGGGGACGCAGCCTACGGCAGGTAGGCAGCAAGGACAAAGCCCTCGCGGCCCGCGCCATGTTCGAGAAGGCTATCGAGCTCGACCCCACGTTCGCCCCCGCACTCGCGGAGATGGCCTTCGCTTACTACCGCGGGGTGGCATTGCGGTGGGACACGCCCGACCGTGAGGCGGCGCTGGAGAAAGGGTTGGCGTTTGCGCAACGGGCCCTAGGCGCCGACCCGACCCTCCCGATGGCGCATATGGTTATGGGTGACCTGCTTCTTCGCCGGCACGCTCACGACGAAGCCGCGCGTTGGGCTAAGCGTGCTGTGGAGCTCAATCCGAACGATGCCGAGTACTATGCCGGCCTTGCCAACATCATCAGCTTCATGGGCCGCTCCGAGGAGGCCATTGCCCTTATGCAACGGGCGTTCGTCCTCGACCCACTCCATTCCCCGAATTACGACATGTACCTCGGACGCGCCCTACTGCTGAGCCGTCGCTTCGACGAGGCCCTGCCTTACCTGCGCGACTGCGCTCGCCGTGCGCCGGATTACTGGCCGTGCCACTTGTTCTCGGCGGTGACCGACGCCCACATGGGCCACAACGACGCCGCGAAAGCCGCGCTGGACGAATTGCGACGTTCTTCGCCGATCCGAACCGTGCAGGACTTCCTCGGGCCCGGTGACTACCTGCCCGGGCCAACCTTTGACCTCATCAGTGAGGGCCTGGCGAAAGCTGGGTTGCCGCCGAGCTGATCGCGCCCCACAACGGAACGCAGACGATGCCGTCTACATGGAGGCACTTGGCGCGCTGGAATCTCGCGTTTTGCCGGGCAGACCGGGAGGGTGTTAGGCGAAGGGTGGGCCGGTAGCTCAACGGTTAGAGCTCGCTGCTCATAACAGCGCCGGTGCCGGTTCGAATCCGGCCCGGCCCACCATTTTCCTCTCAATGGCCTGACGAGCTACCGGGCTGCTCCACCCCGCGGTAATG
>NZ_JBFTZN010000334.1:0-5897 GCF_056406775.1 Allobosea sp. P1_A7 | reverse complement strand
ATCCAGGACGAGGGCTCGCAGCTCGTCTCGCTACTGGCCGGCGCCAAGCACGGCGAGACCGTGGTCGACCTCTGCGCCGGCGCCGGAGGCAAGACGTTGGCTCTCGCTGCCCAGATGCAGAATCAGGGTCGCCTGTTCGCGACCGATCTCGATAGCCGTCGTCTGGCGCCACTGCATGAGCGTCTGGCGCGCTCGGGCGCCAGTATCGTCCAGATCCGCGTCCCGCGCAGCCGCGGCCATGAATCCCTCAGCGAAGTCATTGGCGAGGCCGATCTCGTCCTGGTCGATGCGCCCTGCACCGGTTCCGGCACCTGGCGGCGTAATCCCGACGCAAAATGGCGCGTCAGACCGGGCGCGCTCGCCGAGCGGATCAAGGACCAGGCCGAGGTGCTGGCGCGCGCAGCCCGCCTGGTGAAACCCGGCGGTCGTATTGCCTATGTCACCTGCTCGGTGCTTCCGGATGAGAATGACGGGGCCGTTTCAGGGTTCCTGCAGCGCCACCCCGGCTTCACCCTCGTGCCGAGCCAGGAGATCCTGTCGTCGAGGGAAGGCGACTTTGCTTTGCTCGCGCGGTTCTCGACCGCGCTTGGCCTGCAATTGTCGCCGCAGCGCACCGGGACGGACGGATTCTATCTGGCTTGCGTCAGGCGCGAGGCCTGAGGCGCGCTTGCGCCGTTGCGCCTGCGCGCGTGATGGCGTAACCGGGCGCGATGACGAGCAAGCCCCACGACTCCATCCTCATCATCGATTTCGGTAGCCAGGTCACGCAGCTGATCGCGCGTCGCGTACGCGAGATCGGCGTCTATTGCGAGATCGCGCCGTTCCAGTCGGCCTCCGAGGCCTTTCAGCGGATGAAGCCGAAGGGTGTCATCTTTTCCGGCGGGCCGGCCTCGGTGCCGGATGAAAATTCGCCGCGTGCGCCCCAGGAAGTCTTCTCGGCGGGCCTGCCGCTTCTCGGCATCTGCTATGGTCAGCAGACCATGGCGCATCAGCTCGGCGGCAAGGTCGAGGGCGGGCATGCGGCCGAGTTCGGCCGCGCCGATGTCGAGATCGTCGCGCCCTCGGCACTGTTCAGGGAGGTCTGGAACCAGGGCGGCCGCTTTCCGGTGTGGATGAGCCATGGCGACCGCGTCACGCAGTTGCCGGCTGGTTTTTCGGTCAAGGCGACCTCGGAGAACGCGCCCTTTGCGGTGGCGAGCGACGAGGAGCGGCGTTTCTATTCGACCATGTTCCATCCGGAGGTGGTGCATACGCCGGACGGCGCCAAGCTGCTGCGCAACTTCGTCGTCGATATCTGCGGCTGCGTCCCGGATTGGAGCATGTCCGCCTATCGCTCCGAGACCATCGCCAAGATCCGTGCGCAGGTCGGCAAGGGCAGGGTGATCTGCGGGCTTTCCGGCGGCGTCGATTCCGCCGTTGCCGCCGTGCTGATCCACGAGGCCATCGGTGACCAGCTCACCTGCGTCTTCGTCGATCACGGCCTGATGCGGATGAACGAGGCGGAAGAGGTCGTGCGCCTGTTCCGCGACAGCTACAATATCCCGCTCGTGCATGTGGAGGCTGAGGAACTCTTCCTCGCCGAGCTCGCCAAATGCGGCTCCGATCCGGAGGCCAAGCGCAAGACCATCGGCCGCCTCTTCATCGAGGTCTTCGACGAGGAAGCGCGCAAGCTCGGCGGTGCCGATTTCCTGGCGCAGGGCACGCTCTATCCCGACGTGATCGAGAGCGTCTCCTTCTCCGGCGGGCCCTCGGTGACGATCAAGTCGCACCACAATGTCGGCGGATTGCCCGAGCGCATGAAGATGAAGCTCGTCGAGCCGCTGCGCGAGCTGTTCAAGGACGAGGTCCGCGTGCTGGGCCGGGAGCTTGGCCTGCCCGAGGCCTTCGTCGGCCGCCATCCCTTCCCGGGGCCGGGCCTCGCCATTCGCTGCCCCGGCGAGATCACCAAGGAAAAGCTCGACATCCTGCGCAAGGCCGACGCGATCTACCTCGAGGAGATCCGCAAGGCCGGTCTCTACGACGTGATCTGGCAGGCTTTTGCCGTGCTGCTGCCGGTGCGCACCGTCGGCGTGATGGGTGACCACCGAACCTACGACCATGTCTGCGCGTTGCGTGCCGTCACCTCGGTGGACGGCATGACGGCCGATTTCTATCCCTACGACATGGCCTTCCTCGGCCGCACCGCGACTCGTATCATCAACGAGGTCAAGGGCATCAACCGGGTCGTCTACGACGTGACGTCGAAGCCGCCCGGTACGATCGAGTGGGAGTGATTCAGACCCGCTCGAATGTCGCGCTGAGGGTCTTTCCCGGCCTCGAACATCACAATCTGCGCYGGCTCTTCCATGCCGGCATCTGCGTTCCGGTCAACTCCGGTGATCCAACGTATTTTAGAGGTCACGTAAGCGAAAATCTCATCCCCTCGGCCGAGGGATTGGGCCGGACCGCAGAGGAGCAATTGACCCTGGCAGACAACGGCCTCAGGGCCGCGTTCGTCGATGAGGACAGGCGTAAAACGAACCGGAAGGTCATCAAGGGCAGGAGTCCACTGGGTCTTGCAGCGGTCTCCTACAATGAGACCTGAAAATACAGATTCTCCGCTCCGCATCTGGCTTGCGGTAATCGTGCTCGGCATCGCCTCGTTCACAATGGTCACGACCGAGTTCGCGCCGATCGGGCTGCTGTCCCAGATCGCCCTGGATCTGGGGCGAGGTCAGGCCTCGGTCGGGCTCACGGTGACGCTCTATGCCTGGATCGGCGCCGCGAGCGGCCTGTTGTCGGTCGTTCTGCTCCAGAAGTTTCCTCGCAAGCCATTGCTCATCGTCTTGATGCTCATTCTTTCCGCGACCAATCTTGCGGCGATGATTTCCCACAGCTTCGACGGGTTGTTGCTGGCACGCGCGGTGGGCGCTGTCGTTCACGGTTTCTTCTGGGCCATGGCTGCTGCGGTCGCGTCACAGATTGCACCGTCCCACCGTATGGGTGTTGCAACCGCAATCATATTCGGCGGGATCTCGATGGCGACCGTTGTCGGCGTGCCGCTCGCGGACCTCGTCGGTCAGGCGAGTGGATGGCGTGCAGCGTTTGGCTCAATTGGCGCAGTCGGGCTGCTTACCTCGGTCCTGATGATCGCAGTTCTTCCCAAAATGCAGCCCGGATCGCCGGCAGGATGGAGAGAGCTTGGATCGGTGTTCCGCAGACATGACCTGCTGGGGATCTATGCTGTAACGGCATTCATGGCGGCGGCGAATTTCGCAGCGTACACTTTTATCGAACCATTCCTCGGAGAAATTCCGGATCTTCCCCAGGTCATGATCGGTGTGTTGCTGTTCGGCTTTGGGGGAGCAGGATTCCTTGGGAACATCCTGACCGGCTTTCTCATCGACCGCTTCATGAAGTCCATCATCACTGCAGGGCTGTTTGCCTTGTGCCTGGCGCTTGTTGGCCTTGGATGGTTCGGTCCTCAGCTGGGAACAGGTTGGGTCTTCGTCTTGCTCGTCATCTGGGGCGCCGCCATCGCGGCGCTGTTCGCGGGCCTGCAGACCTGGATCCTGCGCGCGGCCGGTTCGACAGTCATGTCCGCTGCCGCGATACACTCGGCGGTCATCAATTCGGCCATCGGCTTCGGAGCCATCCTCGGCGCCCGGATATTGACTGTATCCGGCGTATCCGGAGTGATGCTGGCCGCCGGAATGGTCGTCATTGTCCCGCTTCTGATCATCCTGTTGCAAGCGGCTCCCCAGGCTGGCCCGAAGGAAAGGGGGAGCGTTGCTTGATGGTTGAGGCTGCAGTCAGACGCCGGCAGGCTTCTCAAGAATACTGAGACGGGTTCGGCAACGGTCCGGTGATCTTGCCTTTGAAATCAGGACCCCAACTTTTTGACAGTCCTGATGTCGGAGTTTTTGCGGTTACAGATTAGATTTGCGAGAAATGTCCATTGGTTATTCGTTGTTCAAACAATCGAGTGGAGTGAGGGCGAGCGGCGGCAGCAGGCCAGCACCCACCGCTCGCGGGTATGCGAGTATGTGCATGCGACAACGACCTTTGATCGCCGATAGCGCTCCTCAGATTGTCGAGGCCATGGCTTTGACCAACTCCTGAGGGGCTCCTTCACCGCCGGATTTGGGATCAGATTGACCGCCAGTGCGGTCCCTAAGATGTCTCTGCCGCGTGCCGGGCGACCTGATCCCGGCGGCACCTGAGAAAGACCGCGTCCGATGGACTGGACGCAAGGCCGATGGCGCGATCAAAGGCCGCAAGCGCGGCGTCGGTCGGGCCCGAGCGGGACAGCAATTCGGCACGTGCCGCATGAAACGGCTGATAGGCCGAGAGCGCTGAGGCAAGCAACTCAAGAGCGTGCAAGCCTGCTTGGAGTGCGCCAGCTTCCGCCAATGCCACGGCGCGGTTCAACCGGACGACCGGCGTCGGTTCGATCCGCAACAGGCTATCATAGAGCAGGACGATCTGCGGCCAGTCGGGCGGCTCCGCCTGGACATGCAAGGCGGCAATCGCCGCCTTGATCTGAAAGGCCCCCGGCGCGCGTCGCGCCACTGCACGATCGAGCAAGGCCAGCCCTTCGGCAATCCGGGCGCCATCCCAAAGCCTACGGTCCTGCACTGCAAGTGGGACGCTGGTTCCGCCGGCATCGAGCCGTGCCGCGCGGCGGGCTTCGGTGATCAGCATCAGCGCCAGCAGTCCCTCGATTTCGGCCTGGTCCGGACGCAGGCCATTCAACATGCGCGCAAGATAGATGGCCTCTTCACCCAAAGGACTGGCGTGAGATTCGTCCGTGCCCGAATAGGCCTGGTTGAAAATGAGATAGACGACGGTCAGGACGGATTGCAGCCGCTCTGCCCAGGCTTCCGGTCCGGGTACGGCATAGGGAATGCCGGCGGCGAGTATCTTTGCCCGTGCCCGCGAGAGGCGCTGGCCCATGGTGGTTTCGTTGTCGAGGAAAGCAGCGGCAACGTCGGCCGTGCTCAATCCGCCCAGGGTGCGAAGCGTCAGTGCGACCCGGGTCGTGGGCTCCAGCGCCGGATGGCAGCAGGTGAAGATCAGCCGCAGGCGTTCGTCGGCAATATCCTCGGTCGTCGTCTCGGCTGCTTCGGCTAGGGAAAGCCGGGCGATCTCGCCAGCCTTGCGGTCCTCACGGGCCGACTTGCGCAAGCGATCGATCGCCTTGCGCAGCGCGACCTTCAAGAGCCAGCCCTGAGGCGAGGCAGGCAGCCCCGTCCTTCCCCAATGCACCACCGCCGAGGCCAGGGCGTCCTGCAGCGCGTCCTCGGCAAGCTGAAAATTCTTCAGCTGAACAATCAGCGCAGACAGAAGCCGCCCCCGATCCATCCGCACCATATTCTCGATGGCGCAGGAAACCGATCGGGGATCGGGGGCGGCCTCCGACATCAGGCGTCGTAGTCCATCACGGGCCGCACTTCGATCGTCCCATAGGCCGCCGACGGGATCATCGCTGCGAAGTGCAGGGCGGCATCCAGGTCGGGAACCTCGAAAATATAGTACCCGCCGAGGCGTTCCTTGGTCTCGGCAAAGGGGCCATCCATCGTCTCCACCTTGCCTCCGCGAATCCTCAGACTCGTGGCGGTCTCGACATCCTTCAGGCCTTCGCCCGCCACATAAGCGCCCGCCGCCTTCAGGGTTTCGTTGAAGTCGAAATACCCCTTCATCATCACCTCGAATTCAGGCGTGCCATAGGCTGGCTCGAGGGACGGGTCACTATAGATCAGCGCCATGTACTGCATGTCAGGTCTCCGGTGTTGGGCAGGTTCGGGGAGGTGTCAGGGGCGAGAGCCAAGCGCCGCGAGGGCGAGGGCCGCGGTCAGCGTCAGTGTCGCAAGGATGCAGGCGGAGTTACCCGCGATCCGCAGGGGATGGGTGGGGGC
>NZ_JBFTZN010000333.1:0-8432 GCF_056406775.1 Allobosea sp. P1_A7 | reverse complement strand
GTCAAGCAAAAGCGCCCACGGCGGGGTCATAGAGCCCGCCGTCGATCGCTTTGGGTGATTATCCGACAAGCCTCTGCGCCACGCTGCGCGATAATGAGTTCCCGCCAGGGGKCTGGCTTCTCTGCGAAGTCGGCGCTGAGCCGCTTCATGATCGGGTCGGATGGAGAGGCGTCTCAATCTTTTTATCGAGCTGCCAGCCTGGACTGACGCTCAGGCCCGCCTCGAGATYGCCTGCCCACGCGTCCCTGGACGGGACCTCGATCCGCGCAGCGACGCGGAACTCTTTTGCTGGTTCAGGCGGCCTCAGCCTCCCRGCGATACGGCGTGTTGTCGACCCACATCCGATGCAGGATGACCGCCAGGCGCCGGGCTACCGCCACGGTCGCCTTCGCCATGCCTCGACGACGGGCGACGGCAAGCCCCCACGTCTTCAGCGGCGAGCTCTTCTTCGAGATCCGCAGCAGGATCCCGGCGGCCTCGACCAGCGCCCAGCGGAKCCCGGCATCGCCSCACTTCGAGATGCCGCGATCCCGATCGATCTCTCCCGACTGATAGCGCGAGGGCGTCAGCCCGAAATGGGCCGGAACCGAGCGCGATCGGCCGAAGCGAGCCGSCTCGTCGACGCCGGCCCGGAAGCTCAGCGCGACCATCGGACCGACGCCCGGCGCCGTCATCAGCAGCTTGCAGGTTTCGTCGCTCTCGGCCAGCCGCCCCATCGCTTTGTGCAGATGCTGGAACTGCTCCCGCAGCACCCGCCGCACCTCGAGAAGCGGCTCGATGATCAGGCGCAGATGCGGAGACTGTTCGAGCAGCTCGAGGATCCGCCGCTCGAACTGAACCCGGGTCACGGCGCCGACCTTGAGCCCGAAGTTGCGCAGCAGGCCGCGCAGGTTGTTCTCGGCGTCGAGGAGCTTCGTCTGCACGAACTTGCGGGCGGTGAGAAGCATCCGGATCTCCTGGCTCCGGACCGTCTTGACATGCACCGGCTTGTAAAGCCCGACCCGCATCATCTGCGCGATGCCGCGGGCATCGTTGCGATCGGTCTTCTCTGTCCCGGCGTTCGTCAAGGGATGGTTTAACGCATGGTCAGTCTCCATCGCATTATCCGCGCACAGCATTGTCGGACCGGCATCGGAACAGTCTTCTCTTCGGGCTCGGCGCGAGGCCGGCACAGGATGGTGTTCATCTGAGCGGGGGCGGAGCTATCTTATTTGCGGCGTTCCCTGGTCGGCCGACGGCGCACCAAACGGACGGTCGCTCTCACCCTCACCCGTCCCTTGCCGGGGACGTCCGCCGAGGCGGATGCTGTAAAAGCTCAGGCTGAGGTGATTTCCGCTTTCCTCCAATAGAACGGCTCGCCTGTTAGCCACATCTTGTGCAAAGTGACTGCGATACGGCGGGCCAGAGCTATTCGCGCCTTCGCGAGACCGCGTGTCCTGGCCACGTTCATTGCCCACGCCTTCATGGAGGACCAGAGCCCCTGGTCGCGCCTCAATGTAATCTGGGCGGCGACATAGAGCATGTGCCGGACGTGTTGATCGCCCATCTTGCTGATCCGACCCGACAGATCAATCTCGCCAGAGCTATATCGCCGTGGCGTGAGTCCGAAATGCGCTCCAACATCGCGGGACCGGCGAAAGCGGGTGGGCTCATCAATGCCAGCCCTGAACGACAGCGCAATGTGAGCGCCGACGCCTGGCATGGTCATCAGCAGCTTGCAGACATCGTCCCGTCGCGCCAACGTGATGATGCGCCGATCGAAGACGGTCCGCTGCCTGAGCAACTCAGCTCGGGCTGCGAGCAAAGGTTCGATCGTCGCCATGATCTCCTCGTGGTCACCGACCCGCGTGCGCACCTCGGCTTCGAAATGGCGACGGCCGAGTGGCAGGCTGATCCCATCGCAACGTAAAAGTCCCCGCACCACGTTCTCGATCCTGACGAGTTGGTCCTGGAGAGTGTTGCGTGCGGTGAACAGAGCGTTGAGCCGCTGCGAACGCTCGGATTTCACCCAGACCGGACGATAGGCGTTCATACGCATCAGCTGCGCGATGCCTCGCGCATCGCTACGATCCGACTTGTTGCGAAGCCCAGCTTGCAGCATCGCCGCCGCGTGACGGGCGTCGATGCAAATCGCCGGTATCTCAAGCTTCGTCAGGCCAGCTTGCAGCCAGGCCGCAGTCGAGCCTGATTCCAGACCAACCTTCTCGCAAGAATAACCGCTGTCGCTCAATGTGCGGGCGATGACCTCGGGGTCGGACGCAACCTTCGCTTCCTTCACGACCTTGCCCTCGGCATCTACGATGCACACCGCAGTTTCCCGCAGCGAAACGTCCAGTCCGCAGTAGAACATGGTGACTTCCTCCACTGGCATCGCGACTTAGGTCGCCGCGCGACAAATTCGCGCCTCCAGCCGGGACACACCATCTTGTTGATCTGCGCCGAGAGCGCGGCCTTCATGTGCCGCGTCTCGACGCAGATCACGGGAAAAGCTCGCCGATCGCCTCCGGCTCGCTCTCGACCTTGCTCTCCCGGATCAGCTTGCCGCCCGCATCCATGACGCAGACGCTGGTGGTGCGAACAGACACATCAAGACCGACGAACAGCTCCATGGCAGGCCTCCTGACCGGTTGGATCGACGGAGCCTGACCGGAAGACCGCTCTCCGTCATCCCGTATCAACGGGCGGCCGGAGCCCCAACAACCCGATCTTTTTGCGTTGGCGCCGAACCGCTGCTTTCCCAGCGCGTTTCTCCACCAATCATGCCCCCTACACTTGGCCCGCAGTGGGAGGACGCCGCGGGCCGCTTTTTTTTGTTCCCGTATTCTGCTTTGATGGAACACCGAGGGGCATCATCGGTTTGTCTCTCTGTGCTGGCATCGCCACTCTCCAAGCCTGCACAGCCTCGGGCCCTGCTGTCGCCATAGGCGGGCCCTATCGCTCGGAATCAGGCGGATGTACCGTACCGAGGTCTCAAACACGTGGATTTACCACGTCGCAATCCCGATCGCGGGGCACCACTTCCTGTCTCGGCTTCAGGTGATGGATAAGTGGCTGACCGAGTGGGAAATCCCTTACCGGGTTATTCCAACAGAAATTGGTGATTCAGCCCTGTTGATCGGGTTTCCAACTGAGCGCTTTGCGCGCGCCTTTATCCTCGCGGAAGAGGCAGGGGGCACGTCCGTTTCGACCGGCCAACAATAAGCGGCTTTCTCCTTGAACGAGCGCGTTCAGGGCAGGACCGCTACCCTGGCGAGCAACGTGACCAGCTCTGCCTGACGTTTCGTGTTGGTTTTTGCGAAGAGCGCAGCTAGTTGCGAGCGAATGGTGGTGCGGCTTAGGTGCCGACTGCTGGCGACATCCGCGGGCAGATCGCCCTGCGCCATTTGAAGCGCAAGGCGCGTCTCAGCCATGGTCAGGCCAAACATGCGCTGAAGCATGAAGGGATTCGGTCGCAGGTGTGCATCAAGATCGAGCAGCATGACCACGCTCGTGCCGTCCGGTATGTCGTCCGCGACCTGATTGAGGAGGAAAGGCGTGTCGCTTGTGCCAGAGATGACGATCCAGCTCAGTGGACCGAGTCTCGGGCCGTTTGGGGCTCGCCCGATCAACCGCTTGAAGGCGCTGGTCAGCTGGCCAAGATCTTGAAAAGCCCCCTCATCGCAGCCAAGGATCAGTCTGGCCGTTGCGTTGGCCTCAACGATCTTTCGGTGGTTCTCGACGACGAGATAGCCGCAGCCGATTCGGTCGAGCATGTTCAGGGCCACAGCGCCGCGATAATTGCTTGTCGAACCTGATCTCCCCTTCTCCTGTGGCTCGCTGCTCAAAGTTGCGCTCAGCCTGGCGTCGTTCGGCCTAGAGATCATCGGTTCCAACCTTATCCCCCCAGCAATGAATACGCCCATCAAACTTTAACTATCGAGCCGCTCGCCTGTTCCTTTGCCGAGGTGCTGTATTTGCAGCGCTAGCCGCGCCGGGGAATCGCGGGTTTCGCCATGAGTTCGCTATTCAGTCTTGGCGTCATCCACATCCGGCACCGTCACGGCCTAGGGAGCCCCGCCGCGCCCCCTCGGAACGGCGGGGCGAACCTCGTGCGTGTGTTGGAGTGTCAGTTGTGTGCGCGCGTCGCGTTTTGCGTGCCGGCCCTGGGGCCGAGACTGTCCGTGGCCCGGTCAGCAAAGCGCGGGATGCGCGCCAGCGGAAGCTCAACTTTGACCCCATGCCGGAGCGGGTCGAGCCATGCCTGGATCTATTGGCTTCCAAGCCGCCTACCGGCAACGACTGGTCGTTTGAAGTGAAATGGGACGGCTATCGTCTCGCCATTCATATCGATAATCGCACCGTTCGGATCCTGACCCGCGGCGGGCATGATTGGACCAATCGCTTCCCGACGAGGACGTTCTTCAATTAAAAGATCCATCATGACCTAGTTTATGCCGTCTGCTCTCGACTCTAGTCGGATGTTGGGACTCGGTCAGAACGCGACATTGATCCCCGCAAGGTGTAGCGTACTGGAAGGGGCGCCCGTTCCTTGGCTCTCGCGAACGCGTTCGCGTTCCAAACGGAGTCACCCGGTGCGGCCGAGAATTTCTGTGACGGTGTCCGCCTCGCCCGGCATCCACCGGCTCCTGGAAGGTCGCCGGGATCTTGCCCCCTGAGCAGACGTTCCGAAGGTCGCAGAAGGGTCGCGAGCGGAAATTAACACCAGGGGCGTCGGCCGCCATTCCATGGTCGGGCCAAGCCCTCGTCGACGAGTTGGGCGCCGATCGAACCACCGCCGTTCGCGACGATACGAAGTTTTCGGCCGTACGAATCTACGTCCCGGCTGCCAATCGCTTCCAATCGGAAGGGCCTCGAGCTCAGCAGCTCGGCCAGCCTGAAGGTGGCCCGTTGACCGAGAGCTGCTTCGTCGGCGCATTTGGCTCCGCCTGTTTCCGGCGCGTCAATGTCAGCGATCCGGATCTTCTCGCCGCGAAACCGGAAGGTGTCACCGTCGATGACGCAGTCGCCGGCGCCCCGCCCACATAGCGGGAAGGAAGATTGCGCCTGGCTGGATCCTGCAGTCGCTGGGCGGATCACCTCGATCTCGTTCGGGCGCGGGTTTGATCTCGAAGACAGGGGATCGAGTAGCGTCGCCCGGATCGATCCAGCCGGTTAGGGGAGGGCGTTAGCAAGCCGAGTGCGGCCCCCATCGAGACGATGAAGGTGCACACGCAGACGACTGCCCATTGGGCCGAACTCATGCCGGCCAAATCCCGTCGGAACGACATTGCTGCTCCTCTTGTCGGCAGAGTGCTAGAGGCGAGCCAAGGGAAAGCCAAGGAAGGCAGCAGCACGGTTTGACCGTTCGCAGAACGAAACCGTTAGTGAAAATGGCCCGGCCACCGCGGGCTAAAAGCGACAGCTTCTGACGTCGCATGGCGGCAGCAAATCTGAGGCGGCGAAGCAGCCTCACTGGCCAGGGTTAGGAGCCCGAAGAGGGCGACCAATAAGGCATCAAAATTCGCTCGTGCGCAGGCACGCGGAAGGGTCACGGGAGGCTCTTTGGCGCAGGCCAAGGCTCCTATCCCGTAGCCTCGTCATGAGGCGTCAGACACGCGAATTTCTGTGCCTTAATTCGAGGCCAGTCTACGTCTCCAAGCCCCATGAGCGCGCAGGCGCTGGACCACCATTCAAAGGCCGCCGAAGGGCGGCCAAACGACATCCGAAACCGATCAGGCCCGGGCGAAGACAGGGCTGGCGTGCGCAGGCGCGCATCAAGGTCGGAAGCGGGTGGAAGTGGTGTGGTCCAAGGGGCTGTCGGAGACCGAAATACGGTGCGAAGGCACCAAGCAAACGAGACGCGCCCGAAGGGGTGCGTCACGTTTGCGGTATTGAGCCTATTTTTTATTTTGGGGAATGAGGCCCATTCCGGGCCTGTCCTTGGTGGGAGGCAGCCACTGTGAGGCTGCGCATTTGCGGGGGTTTCGCCGTCCTTGGCTGGGGCTTCTCAGGCGCCCTGAGCGGGCATCGCCGTCAGCGAGGGGCAGGGCCTGGTCCTTGGAGGGGAGGGAGGCTCCATGGGGTCTTCAAGCCCGTCTATGGAGGCTCCGTCGTTGGTGGGAGAGCCGGCGGCAGCTGCCAGTGCTTCAGCCAGCAGATGCGGCCGGCGGAATCGTCATCGAAAGCGGCTTGGTCGATAGCGGCCGCGGGGTTTTGGCCAGTCCTCAAAAGAGAAGCGCAGGCGCGCCCTGAGGCTGCCTACGCTCTAAATTCTCGGGTTTTATGCGATCGCGGGTCGCAATCAGTGCGCCCGACGGGGGGATCCGTCGAAAGCTCGGCTGAATGGCGCGTCCTCGATGACGAGCAACTGGCGCCGTGCATTGAGCATCAGCCGGATCACGCTGCATAGAGCGAAGCTGGGGTCATCCTTGCTGAAGCTTTCCCGCGCAAAAACGGGAACGCCGCCGATGTGGTCACGCGAAGGGTAGGCGGAGAACCTGACTTCCAGGGTTTCCGAGTACTCGACGACATCCACGTCGGCGACGAGGTCTGGCTGCTTCAGCCWAGAATAGAGCTCAGCGTAGCGGGGCCGGGGAATGGCAACAGCTGGCTTGTGCTTCCCCAGCATCTCTGAAACCGCCGTAAAGAGCGCATCATCGTCAACCTGAATCGGCAGAACGACGTGTTCTGGCGCAAGCGTTGCCTGCGTCGCTCGCGTTCCGCCGTGCGTGGCAGCGACGACGATCTTGTCTTCGAGAAGGATCACCTTGACCTGACGCGGTTCAGCCACCGGCAGCAGATCTCGAATATTACTCACAGTCTTCAACTCCGTCTTGTCTGGGGTTTTGTGGTCTCGTCCCACGGAGTGAGGGGACACTCGTCAATCAATCCATAGTGTGTCGAGCTATACTCGACATACCAAATGATGTGTTTCTCGCCCCGGGTTTGATTCGCATAAGAAGGATTATGGAACCAATCCGGATCGGATTTCGATTTGTTTCGCCTTAGCCAGGCAGACCCGCCTGCGTCGGGGTAGACGGGACGAGGTTCCGCAAATTGCAGCAAATCCGGCCTCAACGGCCGCTAACCTCCTGATATAACGTGATCTTAACTGCAAAACGCTAAGGCGAGATAATTGCGTTTCGACCACGGCACGGCCGGGGCATCCAGCGAAGTCCGAGTGCAGTTCCTTAGGCGAGATAAATGCGAGCGCCGCTTGAATCACAGGCGCGATAAAGCTGGAATACCTTAGGCGAATTAATTTCGAATGGTGACCTGATCGGCGCCACGAAATGCGGGTTGGAAATTGCGATCGCTTAGGCGAAATAAATTACTGAGACGACGCTGCGACATTTTTCGCGCCTTGGGAAAATCGCCGTTGAAGGCTGTCGGAAATAATCCAATTTTTTAGGCGAAATAATTCGCTCACTGGCTTGTCAGGGTCGGAGCGCACCCGCTAAAATGAGCATCGAATTCAGACGCTATGCGTCACCCAGGACTTGCAATGACCGTTTTTCAATATCAGTGGGGCACCGAGCGTCCGCGTTCGCGCGGTGACCGACAGGACCGCTACCTTGGCGCATATGCCGAGGCGGGTCTGGCGCGCATTCTCGCGGAGAATGAGGCTCGGCTGGCCCGGTTTCAGAGCGACCTTGATGTGATCAAGCGCGATCGGGAGATCGTGCGCCTGTCGACGCCGGGTGGCCGCTATAACAGCGAGGTTGCGGCGACGGTTGCGGCGCAGTTTGGCGTCGTGTCGATGGGAGAACCCGTAAAGCGCGGTCGCGGACGTCCCGTGAAGTATGGCCCGCATGATCCGCGCCCGGCGCGGCCGAGTCGCGCGATGACGCCTGCCGGTCGTTTGAGGGCCGCAGCCATGGTGCATACCCGCAAGAAGCGCGGCGGTGTGCGGCAGGAGTCTGGCACAGTCTCCCCCGTCACCGCCTCCCCTGCCCGTTCTGTTGCGCCGAAGGCAGCAGCCGAGATCGGTCGCGAATTGCTGAGCGGGACGATCGCGGCGCAGCAGGATGTCGGTGCGCCGGTCGAGCTTGACGTGGTCGCCGCGGAGGGCGCGCTGGTTGCGGAACCGGCGGCGAAGACCCCGTTCTTCGACCTGGCTGCGATCGCGGCTCGTCAGCAGAGCAGCATGGATACGATGCTGCGGGAATTATCGTCCGAGGGAGATTTGTCCGAGGATGCCATCCTGCTGCGCAGCATGTTCTTAAAGAGCCACAAGGCGCAGACGCAGCTTCATCGGACCCGGCCGCGTGGCGATGACGGTGTTGCCCGGCTTGAGTATGACTTCACGGATGCCATGGATGAATCCAAGGTGCCTGCCGAGGTGCGCGCTCGCTTCAAGGGGTTCGGCCTTTCAACGCAGTCGCCGTCCGGGGACATGTCGGAAGAGGATCTTCAGCTTTGGATGAAGCGTGCGATTTTCAATGGCGTTGATT
>NZ_JBFTZN010000332.1:0-6980 GCF_056406775.1 Allobosea sp. P1_A7 | reverse complement strand
GGTCTGAGCCGCGCATGAAAAAGGCCCGCGAATGCGGGCCTTTCCCATCTTCAGCTGCTGAACGGTTCAGCAGGCATAGCGAACGCGGCGACCCCATTCGTCGCGACCGTAGCAGACACGGTCAGGTGTCGTGGCCGAGCCGATGATGGCGCCGCCAGCACCGCCGATTGCAGCGCCCGCGAGCGCGCCACCAGCGCGGCCGGTGGCGAGGCCACCAATCAGTGCACCCGTGCCAGCGCCGATCAGGGCGCCCGTTCCGGTATTCTGCTCGCGCTGCGTGCAGGCACCGAGCGAGGCCGCGACCGCGACGAGGATGAGAAGCTTCTTCATTGTCTTGACTCCCAGGATGCAATCGACAGGCCTAATGCACAGTCCGAACCGCTCCATTCGATATGGAAACGCACCCGAAAGGATCGAGACACGATCCGTAACGGGCGACGCAACCAACATCGCGCGGCCTAGCAACCATGACAAAGGATTAATGTTCCATTTATGGCTTCGCCATGTGGAGCGGAGATACCCAGGGTTGTCTTCCACAGGGAGTGGAGTGGTTCGGCTTTTGCCCGGAACCTTCCGGATTCCCCGGCGTTGATCCGGCAGACTGCGGTGCGAGCCACCGCGTAGCCGTTCAATGGAGGCTCCAATGACCGCAACTGCCACCACGGGGAACCCGCTCATTGCCGGTGCACGTGTCGCCGGAACCAGCGTCTACAATGCGTCGGGCGATCATCTCGGCGAGATCTATGACGTGATGCTCGACAAGCAGACTGGCAAGGTCGCCTACGCCATCATGTCCTTCGGCGGCTTTCTCGGCTTGGGTGAGAAATACCATCCCATTCCCTGGAGTGTGCTCGACTACGACACCAATCGCGGTGGCTATGTCGTGCCTCTTACCAAGGAGAAGCTCGAGGCGGCGCCGATGTATGACAGCGAAGGCGAGCCCGACTGGGACGACAGGAATTACGGCAAGCGCGTGCATGATTACTACGGCACGATGCGTAGGCACCGCCGGCTGCAGGTCGCGGCGGTTGCTATCCCCCCAGCCGAACCGTCGTGACGGCGGGAGGCGGGCCGAAAGGCCCGCATCTTCCGTTTGGAGGCCCGACTCCTTCCCTCTTTCGGGAACCAATCCGCTGATCGCGCGTCATCCTGACAGCGCCTTTCCGTCATCGCCGGCACGTGTGGGACTGCCCGCCGGCCTGTTGAGACGGCCCAGTTCCTGCCAGGAGCCCCTCATGCAGATCCGTTACGGCTATCGCATCGAACTCGTCTCTCAGCAGGAATTGCCGCTGTTGACGATGCTCGATGTGCATCCTTCCCGTCAGCACGATGTCATCCGCCAAGACGATATGACCGCGGTCTCCCTGGTCGATCCACGTCGCCATGTTCCAGTCGAGCGCTATCGCGACCCGTTCGGCAATATCTGCCGCCGGCTTGTCGCCCCAGCGGGCGGGATCCGGCTGAGTTCAGCGGGACTTCTCCATGATTCCGGCGAGCCCGATCCTTTCAATCCGGCGGCGCGGCAAGCGCAACCGTCCGAGCTGCCCGACGAGGTGCTGATCTATCTGCTCGGCAGCCGGTACTGCGAAACCGACAAGCTCGGGGATCGCGCCTGGCAGCTCTTCGGCCAGATCCCTCCGGGCTGGCAGCGTGTCCAAGCCGTCGTCGATTTCGTCCATAATCACCTGACCTTCGGCTATGCCTATGCGCGCAACACGCGCACTGCGGCGGAGGCCTTCGAGGAACGGATCGGCGTCTGCCGCGACTTCGCCCACCTTGCCGTGACCCTCTGTCGCTGCCTCAATATCCCGGCCCGCTATTGCAACGGCTATCTCGGCGATATCGGCGTGCCGAAGGACCCGGCCCCAATGGATTTCAACGCCTGGTTCGAGGTCTTCCTCAGTGGTCGCTGGTACACCTTCGATGCGCGTCACAATGCCCGCCGCATCGGCCGGATCGTGATCGCCCGGGGGCGTGACGCGACCGACGTCGCGATGCTCAATTCCTTCGGAGCCCATTCGCTTCAGCATTTCGAGGTCACGACCGAAGAGGTCGAAGACGCGGCAACTGCCATGATTGTGACGAAAGACCGTGTTGAGTGGCGCGCGGAGCGGGCCGCTGCATTGTGAAATGCCTTGGCCTGGGCTCCGGCATGGATGGGATGATATCAGGGCGTCATGCGCCATATCGTGATCGTCAATGCGCGGGCGGGAACCGTGCTGGCCGCAGGGCCCGAGGCCTTCGCGGCCAGGATCGAGGCCGCGTTCCATGCTCATGATTGCAAGGCGGAGGTCCGGCTCGTGCCGCCGCGCGAGTTGCATCATGCGCTTTCGACGGCGATCGCCGATGCTGCGGCAACCCCCGTCATTGCCGGTGGCGACGGCACGATCAACGGCGTGCTGCCGGTCCTGCTGCAGGCCGGACGGCCGGTAGGGGTTCTCCCGCTCGGGACGGTGAATATCCTTGGGCGGGATCTCGGCCTCGTCGGGACGCTGGAGGGCCAGATCGAGGCGCTCTGCACGGGGGCGCCGGTGACGATGGACATCGGCCGCGTCAATGACCGGCTGTTCCACTCGATCTCGGGAATGGGCTTCTTCAGCCTGATGGCCCGCGAACGTGAATATGCGCGCAGGCGCTTCCCCTTCAGCCGCGCGGTCGCCTTTGCGGTCGCTGCGACGCGCTCCATCCTGTTCACCCGGGCGATCACCGTGGACATCCGGATCGGCCAGGAGCGCCGCCAGGTCGAGGCCGATGCCGTTCTTGTCACCATCAATAGTTTCGATGGGCCCGAATGGCGCCGCAGCAAGCTCGATGGCGGCGTCTTCGAGGTTCATATCCTCAATGCGGGCGGCCTTCTCTCGCGCACCAAGGCAGCGCTGTCGGTCGCATCCGGGCACTGGCGCTCGTCCCAGAACCTGACCTCCTATACCGGTGACGAAGTCACGCTGACGCGTCGCGACAAGAAGCGCGGTCACATCACCTTCGACGGCGAGGTCGAGCGCAAGGCCGGCGAGCTCCGCTATCGCCTTCTGCCAAAGGCGGTGCGCCTCATCGCTTGCCGGGTGCCCCCGGGCCGGGCGCACGGCTAGAGACACGTTCCTCCGGTCGATTGCCATCATTCAGGATTTCGATGCCGCTTCCTCCCCGCATTCTTGTCCCTCTGGCGGCCGCCTTCGCCTTTCTCGGCCTGGCGCTGTTCATCATGTCCGGCCGCACCTTCGCCTTCGATACCGGCCTCATCCTGCTGTTCCGGCAAGCTGGGGATCCGGCCACGCCGATCGGGCCGCAATGGTTGCCCGAGATGATGCGGGACATCAGCGGGCTCGGCAGTTTCGTCGGGCTTGGTTTCATGACCCTCGCCGCGACGCTCGCTCTCTGGCTTGCCGGCTATCGGCGCCTTGCCGTCGCACTCGTCGTCAATGTCGTGCTGGCAACGCTGGTCAGCACGCTTCTGAAGATCGGGATCGGCCGGGCGCGCCCCGATGTCGTCGAGCCGAGTGCAATCGTCTTCACTGCGAGCTTTCCGAGCGGTCATGCCTTTCTATCGGCGGTTGTTCTGCTCGGCATCGCCGGTTTCATCGGACTGGCGTCCCGGCATCGGGATATCACACGGCTCAGCATCGGGCTGGCCTGGGTCCTGATGCTGCTGATTGGCGTGAGCCGGATCTATCTGGGCGTCCATTGGCCAAGCGACGTGCTGGCCGGCTGGTGCCTCGGCATCGCGTGGTCGAGTCTTTCGCTCGCCCTTGCCGGACAGGGCATGGCAAGGGCGGAGCCCGCCAGTGCTCGCACCCCTTCCGCCGGCTGATCCGCCGGTTCAGCGCATATCGATCGTGGTGTTGACGCCGAGATCCGGCGCCCGCCCGAGGATCTTGGCCGTGGCAAGCTTGAAGGCGATCACGACGGCACTCGATGGACCGTCCCAGATCTCGGCCGAGACCGGCGTCAGGGCCAGCAAGGTCACATCCGGATCGTCGGGGCCGTTCGGGAACCAGGCTCCAACCAACGGGCTCCAGATTCTCCTGAGCAGGTGGTTGTCATCAAGCCGTTCGGCTCGGCATTCGATCGTCGCATAGAAATTGTGGTTCTCGTCGCTCAGGGCGATCGAGGCGGTTTGCGAGGCATCGAGCTCTTCGACCGGCCCGGTATGGCTGTGCGTGACGAACAGGATGCGGTGTTCTTCACGATCGACATGCCCCGACATGGGCCGGGTCCTGATCCGACCGCGGACGATGGTCGACACCATGCAGATCGTGTGATCGGTGAGGGCGGTCCAAATTCGTTGCTGGAGCGGTGTCTCGACCATTGTCGCCTTTCCTTCCATGCACGCCGCCGTCCTCGTCATTGGGGGAACGCGCCTTTGAGGCGTCCGTTCCTCAGTGCCGGGGCTCCGGGAACTCTTCACGCCTTTCAGCCGCGAGGCAATGCCGATCACGGAATGATGAGGTGGAACCGCAGGCGCTCGCGAAACGTTGACCGGCTGCCGCCCCGTCGCTGTGTCTGGACCACAGGATCGCTGATGTTCACCTCCCGCAATACGCTTCTGCTGCTCGTCGCCATTCTGGTCGCTGGCCTCGCCGTGACCGGCTATGCCCTCTACGAGGAGAAGAAGCAGCCGGATGGTGTCCAGATCTCGGTCGGAAAGAACGGGCTGTCGATCAAGGAGAAGTGAGCCCTCCCCCGCCGCGATCGGGCTGCCCGGCCCTCTCGCCCCGGCCCCCTCGCACCGGCCTCGGCGCGTCGATCGTCTCGACAGAAACTCTCTGCATACTGTATGCGGATTGACGCGCCGGGGAGCCATGACCGGGACGAATGGCGTTCGCCTGACAAAGGCGTTAACACCGGCTCCGAGAATTCTTCCGACTGGTCGAGAGGCTGCGATGACTGAGATTTTCAAGAACCTGATCGCCGGTGAACGGGTGGGCGGCTCGAACGCCTCGCGCAACATCAACCCCTCCAACACCAATGACGTTGTCGGGGAATATGCCCAGGGTTCGGTCGAGGACCTGAACAACGCCGTCGCGGCTGCCAAGGCTGCGTTTCCGGCCTGGAGCCGCACGACCCCGCAGGAGCGCTACGAGATCCTGAAGAAGGCGTCCGACGAGATCCTCGCTCGCAAGGAGGAGCTTGGCCGCCTGCTTTCGCGGGAAGAGGGCAAGACGCTGCCGGAAGGCATTGGCGAGGCGACCCGTGCCGGCCAGATCTTCGCTTTCTTCGCCGGCGAATGCCTGCGCCTTGCCGGTGAGGCGATCCCTTCCATTCGCCCGGGCGTCGGCGTCGAGGTCACGCGCGAGCCGGTCGGCATCATCGGCATGATCACGCCCTGGAACTTCCCGATCGCAATCCCGGGCTGGAAGATCGCCCCTGCGCTCGCCTTTGGAAACTGCGTCGTGATCAAGCCGGCCGATCTCGTTCCGGGCTCGGCCTGGGCGCTGGTCGACATCATCCAGCGCGCCGGCCTGCCCAAGGGCGTGCTGAACCTCGTMATGGGGCGCGGTTCGGTGGTCGGGCAGGCGCTGCTCGAGCACAAGGATGTGCATGCGATCAGCTTCACCGGCTCGGTCTCGACCGGCCGCAAGGTTGCGGCGGCCTGCATTGCCTCCAACCCGATGAAGAAGGTTCAGCTCGAGATGGGCGGCAAGAACCCGCTCGTGGTGCTGGACGATGCCGATCTCACGCTCGCGGTCGAGACCGCGGTCAACGGCGCCTTCTTCTCGACCGGCCAGCGTTGCACGGCTTCCTCGCGCTTGATCGTCACCGAAGGCATCCATGATCGCTTCGTCGAGGCTGCGATCGAGCGCATGAAGGGCCTCGTCGTCGACGATGCCCTGAAGGCCGGCACCCATATCGGCCCGGTCGTCGATCAGAGCCAGCTCGACCAGGACCTGAAATACGTCGCCATCGCCAAGGACGAGGGTGCCAAGCTCGCCTGGGGCGGCGAAGTGCTTAAGCGCGAGAGCCCCGGCTTCTACATGCAGCCGGCTCTGTTCACCGAGGCGAGCAATGCCATGCGCATCTCCCGTGAAGAGGTTTTTGGTCCGGTTGCGAGCGTGATCCGCGCCAAGAACTATGATGAGGCGCTGGCAATCGCCAATGACACCGAGTTCGGCCTTGCCGCCGGCATCTGCACGACCTCGCTGAAGCACGCGACGCATTTCAAGCGCAACAGTGAGGCCGGCATGGTGATGGTCAACCTGCCGACCGCCGGCGTCGACTATCACGTGCCGTTCGGCGGACGTAAGGGCTCGAGCTACGGCCCGCGCGAGCAGGGCGCCTATGCCCGGGAATTCTACACCACGGTGAAGACGGCCTACACGCTCGCCTGATCGCCCTTGATGTCCGACAGAACGGCCGCGCCGGCAAGGCGCGGCCCTTCTTCGTTTCAGAAACTTTCCAGCACGATCTTGCCCTTGGCGCGATGGCTCTCGATCAGGGTATGCGCTCGCTTCAGATTGGCGGCGTTGATCGTCCCGAAACTCTCGCTCAGCGTGGTCCGGACCTTGCCGGCATCGACAAGCCGCGAGACTTCCGCCAGCAGATCGCCCTGCGCCTGCATGTCCGCCGTCTGGTACAGCGAGCGCGCGAACATCATCTCCCAGTGCAGCGACAGGCTCTTGCTCTTGAGCGGCATGGCATCGAGTGTCTTTGGATCGTCGATCAGTGCGATCCGCCCCTGCGGTGCGATCAGTTCGAGGATCGCCGGCATATGCGTGTCGGTATGGGTCGTCGAGAACACCAGCCCCGGCGCGCCGATCCCCAGTGCCGCGACCTGCGCGGCGAGCGGTTGTGTATGGTCGACGACGTGATGGGCCCCGAGTTCCAGCGCCCAGGCCTGCGTCTCCGCGCGCGAGGCGGTGGCGATCACCTTCAGATCGGTCAGCTGACGCGCGAGCTGGATCGCAATCGAGCCGACACCGCCGGCTCCGCCGATGATCAGGATCGCCTTGGCCGCGCCGGGCACCGGATCCTTGACCTTGAGC
>NZ_JBFTZN010000331.1:0-6030 GCF_056406775.1 Allobosea sp. P1_A7 | reverse complement strand
GTCCGCGAGATCGCCAGCGAGAACGGGCTGCAGCTCAGGCTGGCCACCATCCGCTCGGATATCCCGATCGAGCGCGCGAAGCAGGCGGTGGCGGCGAACGAGGTGCTCGACTTCGAGGCCGGCTACCCCCTGACGCAGGGCGCGCTCGACGAAACGGTCACCCTGGTCGCGCAGATGGGGCATGAACCGATCTGTGAGGCGCTCGACGCAGGCGCCAACGTGATCATCGCCGGCCGCGCCTGCGACGACTCCGTCATCGCCGCCTATCCGATCTGGAAGGGGGCCGATCCGGCCCTGGCCATCCACATGGGCAAGATTCTTGAATGCGGCGCATTCTCTGCCGAGCCATTCGCCATGGATGTGATGCTCGGCACCGTGGACGAGGACGGCTTCGTGCTGGAGCCCGGCAGCATCAGGCGGCGGGCTTCCGTCAAATCCGTCTCCGCACATTCGCTCTACGAGCGCGAGAACCCGTTCAGGCAAGGCGGCCCGGGGCATGAGATCGACCTCACCGGTTGCTCCTTCGAGCAGCTCGGCGATAGGCAGGTGCGCGTCACCGGTGCCAGGCTGACCGAGACCGAGGACTACTATGTCAAGCTGGAGGGCGCGCGACTCGCCGGCTTTCGCTCGATCGCGATCGCCGGTATTCGCTGTCCGACCACGATCGCGGCGCTCGACGGCATCCTGGACCAGCTCGAAGAGCGGGCACGCGACTATTTCGCGCCCGATCTTATTTCGGTGCAGTTCCATGTCTATGGCCGCGACGGCGTGATGAAGGAGCTGGAGCGGGAGCATTCGCCAGCGCGGGAAATCGGCCTCGTGATCGAGGTCACCGCCGCTTCGCAGGAACTTGCGCATGCCGCCTGCCACCAGATCAGCGGAGCCATGCTGCACCATCACTACGAGGGCATCATCAACCCCTCCGGAAACCTCGCCTTTCCCTATTCCCCGTCCGACCTCGATGTCGGCCCCGTCTACGAGTTCAGCGCCTATCACCTGATGAAGGTGGCTTCGCCGACCGAGCTTTTCCCAGTCACGCTGGAGGATTTGTGACATGGCCGCCCGTCCGCTCCGCGAGATCGCCGACATCGTTCGCAGCAAGAATGCCGGTCCCTACCGCATCACCTTCGACATCCTGTGCAGGGAGAAGGCGAACTACGAGACCATCCGGAATTCCGGCGCGATAACGCCGGAGACGGTCGCGAAAGCTTACAGTCTTGACCCCTCGGACATCTCATCCTTCTTCGAGATCGACATGGCCAACGCCATCAAGATCACGATCAGGCGCCCGCGCGCCCAGGGTTCCGCGGGCGAGGGCGACATGTATGGCTGTCAGCAGCACGTTCCGTTGATGAACATGCTCGTCCCAATAGGTTAGACCACGCTGCGCTTGAAAACCGCGATCCACTTTTCGGGCCGATGCTTTCGTGGAACGGCCAGGCCTCCTGGCGATGGTCGCGCTCATGCACAGGACCGAGTCCGCCGTCTCCGCCATCTCGCTCTGGCCCGCCCTCGAAAGCCCGGGCCGTCATCCCCGGGCCAGCCGCCGCCCTTCCTGACGGCGACRCCGGGACCGCTGCTCCCCTGCGGCGATATGAGCGTCGCGCCCGGGGGCCGAGAGGAGCGCGGCAGAGCTCGACCAGCTTCACCCGGTCGCCGGCCTTGATCGCTGTGATCAGCGCCCCATGCTCGGCGCGAGCCCTGCGCCGGATGCGCGGGGTTTGCTGCCGTGATCGAACGGGCGCCATGAACTTTCTGCGCCATCATCTGGATCGGCGCGACCAGATGCGCGTTGCCGCAACTGGTGAAGAAGACCCGGTCGCGATTGGCGCGAAATGGCAAGACGGGCAGGCGGCCCATGCACGAAATGCCGCGGCGGCAGTCCTGGCGGGGCGGATCACGGGTTTCCCCCGCCCCCTGGGCTGGCGATAAGCCGCAGCACGGACGCGGACCCATTCGGTCATGCCCCGATGAGCACATGAATCAGAGACGCCAATGAGGTGCCGTTCCATGCGAATGACGTCGATCTACAGCCTGAGTTTCCTGGTTCTCGCGCCATGCGCGGCGTATGCGCAGACGGTTCCGGTCAATGTCGACAACTTCAAGCGCGCCGAGACCGATTTCTATATGGCAAAAACGGCCGCTGACGGCGGCTTCGGCAAATTCGCCCATAGCAGGACGCCGACACCGATCGACAAGCAGCCCGTGGTCCGGATGAACCGGGATACGCTCTACTCCCAGGCGCTCTTCGACCTCGACGCCGGCCCGGTGACCATCACCCTTCCCGAAGCCGGGAAGCGCTTCATCTCGATGCAGGTCATCAGTGAAGACCATTACACCCCGATGGTGGTCTACAAGCCCGGCCGCACGACGCTGACCAAGGACAAGGTCGGCACCCGCTATGTGTTCGTTGCGGTCCGTATCCTTGTCGACCCCAACGACACCAAGGACCTCGCGCAGGTTCACGCGCTGCAGGATGCGCTTAAGGTTGAGCAGAAGTCGGCTGGCAAGTTCGAGGCCCCGAACTGGGACCTGGCTCAACAGAAGAAGATCCGTGACGCGCTCGAAGCGCTGTCGGCGGCATCCGGCAGCTTCACCAACGCCTTCGGCCCGAAGGGCAAGGTCGATCCGGTCAAGCACCTGATCGGCACGGCGGCCGGCTGGGGCGGCAACCCCGACAAGGACGCATCGTACCCCTCGTTCACCCCGGCCAAGAACGACGGCACAACGGTTTACAAGCTCAAGGTCAAGGATGTCCCTGTCGACTCGTTCTGGTCGATCAGCGTCTATAACGACAAGGGCTTCTTCCAGAAGAACGATTACGACGCCTATTCGGTCAACAGCATCACCGGCAAGAAGAGTGCCGATGGCGCGATCGACATCCAGTTCGGCGGCTGCGACGGAAAAATCGCGAATTGCCTGCCGATTACGCAGGGGTGGAATTACACGCTTCGGCTCTACCGTCCTCGGGCCGAGATCCTGAATGGCAAGTGGACGATGCCGGAGGCGCAGCCTGCATCGTAGACGGCATCGGCCCCGTTCGTCCGGCCGGCAAGCAGCGGTAACCTTCCACCCGCTCAAGCCGTTGGCCGCATGGTGAAACCGGGACGGCGGTCGTCCGCCGTTCCGGTCCTCCTCGGACGGAGACTGAAGCTTCGCAACCTCGGCGTCCTCGCTCCGGACCGGATGAACACCCTATCGAGAGCTCACATCGAGATCATCGGACCGGATATCGTATCCAGTCCGATGATCTAACCCTTTGTCTTTGCATCGGCTTTGCCCCGAAAGCCGCAATCCACTTTTCGGGGCGATGCTTTAGCCATCTGTGATTGCATCGGCTTTCCCGAAAACGGCAGTCCACCTTTCGGGCCGATGCCCTAGAACCGGACGTCGATCCTGCCCTTGAGGGCATGATCGTGGGCCTTGTCGCTGATCGCGGCGCTGTAGCTGACGCCGAGCGTGGTGGTCGCGGTGGCGCGCCAGGCGAGGCCGGCCTCGGCCACCAAGGCGTTGCGGGCAAGCGGGGCGGCAAAGGTCTGGAACGGCGTTGCTGCGCCGAGGAAGGCGAGCTTGGCTGCGGGCGTCGTGTCGCCAAAGGCATGGCGCCAGCCGAGCATGCCGCGGGCCAGCAGCGGCGTCGCGCCGAGCTGCATCTCGGCCCGCAGCCCGAGCGTCGAGAAGCCGAGGCGCTGATCACGGCCGAGCACCTGCAGTGCGGTCGGGCCACCTGTCTCGGCGTCGCGGCTGGTGCGGACCGTGACGGCTGCGATCTGCGCGAAGGGCTCGAACGAGACCGGCCCGTAGGGCAGGGCGTAGCCGATCTCGGCGAAGGCCTGGGCGGTCGCGCTGCGGCCATCGAAGTGCAGCACATCGGAGATCCCGGGCAGTGTCACCCGGCGGGTCACGTCGAGATCGCTCCAGGCATAGGCCGCGCCGGCCCGCAGMGAGACCGCCCCGAAACGCATGCCGCCATAGAGCGCGCCATGGGCGCTGCCCAGTTCTCCGCTCGAGCGGCGCCCGTCGACATCGAAATCGCTGYGCGTGTAGCCGCCGGCAAGGCCGAGGCGCCAGTGCCCGGCGTCGCTCCAGGTCGAGTTGAGCTCGGCGCCGAACAGCATGCCGCCGCCGCGCCGGTCGAGCGAAGCCGCGTTGCGGTCTCCGTCCGTGCGTSCCTGCGCTCCGATCGCCTCGCCCCAAAGCGTGAAGCGTTCCATGGCGAGGCGCGGCGCCGGCAGAGCCGTGCCGGCCGATCTGCCGGGCGCGTCGGCGCTGAAGGCGCCCTCGACCATGCCGCCGGACGTGCCGCCGGCCAAGGGCCAGCGCAGCCGGTTGAGGATGGATTCGCGGATGAGGTGGCTGTCCTCGATCGCGACGCTGACCGCCCGGGCATGGATCTCGCCCGAGAGCGCATCGAAGCCGGCGCGGGCGTCGGCGACACTTGCCGTGAGCAGCGCATCGTAGACACGATGACCGGCGCCCAGCGCTTCGGCTGCTCCCGCGGCACCGGCCTGGTTGCGGGTCAGGGCGACCTGCGGAAAGGCGATCGCGTTGCGATCGAGCGTCAGCGCCACGTCATTTGCGCCATAGGCGAGGCTCGGGGTCAGGAAGGCGAAGTTCGAGGTCACCGCGGCGAACTGGCCGATGACCCCGCCCTGCGCGGTCAGGATGGTGTAGCGCGTCGAGGCGCCATACCCGCCTTGTTCCGCCAGGAGCTGCACCGTTCCCCCGGACACGGTCGCGGTTCCGGTGGCGGCGATCCTGTCGGACTGGCCGGCGGCATTGACCTCGAGCTGATAGGTCGAGCCGGGAGCGAAGGAGATGTCGCCGGCGACGGTCAGCGTGCCGATCGAATTGCCCGGCGCGACCGTGCCGGCATGGCCGACAACGACGCTCCCGACCGTGCCCGAGCCGCCGAGCGTGCCGCCGGCCAGGGTAATCGCGGATCCCGTCAGCGAGCCGTTGACCGTGAGCAGGCCCGACAGCACGGCGGTCGCCCCGGTATAGCTGCTGTTCCCCGTCAGAATGAGCCRGCCGGAACCCTGCTTGGTCAGCGTCCCCGTGCCCGAGATGTTCGCGGCGAGCGTGGCGGTATCGACAAAATTGGCGAGGATCTCGCCGTCATTGACGATCGCCGGTGCAACGAACGTGCCGGCAAGCCCGCCGGCGCCGATCGCGAGCGTGCCAAGGTGGCCGATCTGCAGGCCTGCGCCGGCATTGACGGTGCCGCCGTCAGCCGCAGTGAGAGCACCGGTGTAATCGCCGCAGCCACAGCCGGGATAGCCGACGAGCAGGCCGCCATTCGCGTTCAGCACGGAACCGGCGCCTGTTACGCTGACGCTGGCGCGGGCAAATCCGAGCGACGGATCCGGGTCCGAGCCGATCCAGAGCGGCCCGGAGGAGTTGACGGTGCCTCCGGCCGAGATGGTCAAGGCACCAGTGCCGCCGAAGGAAAAGCCGCCGACGAACAGAGTGCGGCCGACCGTCCAGCTCGAGCCGGGCCCTGTCACCGTGACGGTCGTCGACGCCCCGATGCCTTCGATAGCCGCCTCGGCCCTGCTCTCCATCGCGGCGCCGGCGCTGATCGAAAGGCCGACGTTGCTCGGGCCACCGATCCCCGTGAAACCTTCCACGGTCACCAGGGAATTCGGGCCGGAAACCTCCATGTTCGACTGCATGGCGAGCAGCCCGGACGGATCGACCATATGCAGCCTGCCGCCATTGACGACCCGCAAGGTGCCGCCGGCCACAGCGATGCTGCCTAAGCCCCCCGCCGGATCGCCGACGCTCAGCGACCCGCCATTGATTTCGAGTGTCGGGTTCGAGCAGCCGCAAAGGAGAAGCAGCCCTTCGATGCTGTTGCTCGAGCCGGTCAGCGACAGCGTGCCGGGCCCGTCAAGGGAGAGAGAGCCTGGGCCGGAGATCTGGCCTGAGAAGATAGTTGCGAGGGGCTTGGCGCCGATGCTCAGCATGGTGCCACTGCCGATGACGACATTGCCCGCTCCCGACAGCGCACCCACCGTGGCGCCGAAC